>JAWCQS010000051.1:0-5829 GCA_038869655.1 Bathyarchaeia archaeon
AGTGTGGGCTAAAACCTCGACATTGATTGTCCACAAAAGTTTTTTGGCTATAGCTCCAGCAATAACGAAGGCTACAGTGATTCTTCCAGAAAACCTTCCCCCACCCCTGAAGTCGTTGAAGTCTCCGTACTTGATTCTGGCCGGATAATCGGCATGACCTGGCCTAGCTAGGTTTTTAATGACTTCATAATCTCCTTCTTCAAATTCTTTATTCCAAACTATTGCTGAGATCGGAGCCCCTGTAGTGAAGTCATTAAAAATTCCTGAGAGGATCTCAACTCTATCCTCTTCTTTTCTTGGAGAGACTATTTCAGGATCTGGAGGAATTCTTCTATCCAATTCTTCTTGAATATCGCTCGCTCTAAGGTGAAGCCCTGCAGGGCAACCATCTACGATTACCCCTACGCATCTTCCATGGCTTTCTCCAAAGCAGGTTATTGTAAATTCTTTACCTATGGAATTACAACCCATAAACATTCGCTCCTATAGAGGCTAAATCCTTGAAGAAGTTTGGATAAGATTTATTAACGCATTCATGTTGTAAAATCTTTGTTTTTCCATGAGCCCTTAAAGCGGCTATGGCGCACGCCATAGCTATCCTATGATCGTTCTGGGGATAAATCTCTGCGGCTTTCATATCGCAAGGGCCTTTTATTCTCAGCTTATCCTCATCAATTAGTATTTTCGCACCCATCTTTGTCAATTCGCTATAGAGAGCTTGAACCCTGTTCGACTCCTTAAACTTTAACCTTTTTATGTTCGAGATCGTTGACTCCCCACTCGCATGGCAGGCTAAAACTGCACAAACCGGTACTAGATCAGGAATATCTTTGGCACTTATGCTGAACGAGGAGAGTTTTCCTCCATTGATCTCAACAATGTCCTCGTAATGGATAACTTTTACTCCAGTATCCTTCAGTATTTCTACTATGGCTTTATCCCCTTGAAGAGAATTTTTTTTGAGGTTCCCTATTCTAATCCTAGAGCCCGTGATCGCTGCGGCGACCATTAAAAAGGCGGCTGAGGAATAATCTCCTTCTATTTCGTAATCTATTGGAGAGTAGTCTTGATTTGGAGGAATCTTTATTAAATCAAGCTTTCGATCTATTGAAACTTCGATACCATGAGCTTTTAGTACATCGATTGTCATGAAAACATAGTTCTTCGATTCGAGCTCATCGATTATATGGATCTCTGTAGCCTCGTTCAATTTTGGGCAAGCGAAAAGAAGCCCCGATACGAATTGAGAACTTATGTTTCCAAGTAAGCTTATTCTTCCACCTTTCATACTTCCTCCATGAACCCTTATTAAACCATGCTTTTCTACGCTTTTTACATTCAATTGCCTTAAAGCTTCCAGTAGGAGCGCGTGTGGTCTTTTGGCTAAAGAGTCCGAAAGTTTGAAGCTTGAAATTCCATCGGCTAAGGCCGCTACTGGGAGCAGGAAGCGAAGAGTAGCAGCGGATTCTCCACAATCGATTGGATGCTTTGCTACTTTTGGTTTATGAGTTCCAATTATTTCTATCGAGTCATCGATTTTCTTAACAATTGCTCCAAGAGAAGCTATGGCTTTCAAAGTCGCTTCAGTATCGTTCGAAATTAGAGGATCGATGACTTTGTTAGAGCCCTTGGAGAGAAAAGATGCTATGAAGGCTCTATGAGTATAAGCTTTAGATGGAGGAGCCCTTATCTCTCCATATAAGCTGTTGGTTTCTCCGATGAAGATGGGCATGAAAATTACCAGATTGATTGAGCTTTTTTATTGTTTATCCTCGCCTTTATGATTTTGCCTTTCCTATTCTTCCAAGCCTTCATTAATTTTTTAACAAATTCTTCCTCAATTACAGCCGTAAAAGATGGCCCTTTCCCGCACAGTCCAGCGGCTATGGCGCCAGAGTCCAACGCATCTAGGGCTATCGAGTAATCATAATCCAATGCAGAGGAGTACAATAAACCGTTAAGGGTCAATGCATCCCATATGTTTCCTCTTAATGCTTCTTCATAAGCTATGTCAACGATTCTTGAGATGAGTTTAAGCTTTTTAACGTTTAGCTTACCAGTATAGACTTTTTTGTACGGCACTAGGAATACTATGCATAAACTTTCGTTTTTTAGGCTATAACGCTTTACTATCTCTCTTTTTAAATTATCGGTTATAACGACTCCCCCAAAGTAAGAGGCACAGGCATCGTCGAAAGCACCTGTTATGGTTACTTTGGCATCTATCGCCGCATCGACGCTTAAATTAAGCAACGTCAGATCATCGATTTCATCCTTCCTGTTCAATGCCGATACCGTAGCCAGAGCTATGGCGTTGGCAGCAACACTACTACTTTTTAAACCGCGTGCAATCGGGATGTTTGACCAAGTTTCGATTTTAGCCCCGTACTCATTCTTTAGATCGAAATGATCCAATACTTTATTGAATACCTTTATCGCGAGACCTGTGTTTTCTTTCGGATCGTTTCTGATCTTCACTTCAACTTCTCCAGTTTCATTTCTTAACTCGACTCTAGCCTTAGCCCATAGATCTACTCCGAAGGCCGCTCCCTTTCCAGTTGCTATCGCGTTTATTATAGTAGCGGCTCCATAGGATACAGCTTCTCCTATTTTCTTCATAGATTCACCTTTCCAAAAGTTTTGATCGGATGGCATCCTTCATAACTTCTATAGGCGCATCCTTTCCAGTCCAAATTTTGAATGAAGCGGCTCCTTGATACACTAGCATCTCTAGCCCGTTTATCGCGTGTGCTCCAATGGATTTTGCATCCTTCAAGAGTTTTGTTTCCAGAGGATCGTAAACTATATCGAATACATAGAGGCTTGGCTTGAGAAGTTCTTTTTTAACTAGACTTTCGTTCTCCCTCGGGCGCATACCGATTGAGGTGGCGTTGATCAAAACGTTTGCATCGCTTAACTCCTCTTTTAAATTCTTATCAGAAAGTCTATAACAACTTATCTCAACGCTCTTACCTTTTTTCCTTAATTCTTCAACTAATTTTTTCGCTCTACTAAAGGTTCTATTGAACACAACAAGCTTGCATTCATTATTGATCAAACTAAAGCTTATGGCTCTAGCAGCTCCTCCGGCTCCAAGCAATACCACTTTTTTATCCTTCAATGAAACACCATTTTTCTTTAAGGCTTCAATGGCTCCAATCCCATCCGTATTGTATCCTATAAGCCTAGAATTAACGTTAAGGATCGTGTTTACAGCCTTTACCTCGCTCGCGGACTCGTCAAATTTTTCCAAAAACTTGATTATGCTCGTTTTGTGCGGAGTTGTAACATTAACACCATGAATTCCTAAAGCCTTAATCCCATGGATAGCATTTTTTAATCGAGTTTTACTAACATTGAATGCAACATAGGCATAGTCTAGGCTTAAGGCTTTAAACGCGGCGTTGTGCATGACTGGACTCAAAGAGTGCTCTACCGGGCTTCCTATCAGGCAACAGAGTTTTGTCTTTCCCGTAATGCGCAATTCACGAAAGCCCCAATATCTCATAAAGAGACTTAAGCTCGTATACGCTTAATTGCCCTAAAGCAGTTTCCTTACCCTTTTCCAATGAGACAAAAGTAAAATAAGAGCCAAAAAATGGAGAGAGAACTCTGGAAATCTTTCCATACTCGCCCATCGCAAAGCTTACAAGTTTAACTCTTTTTGATTCCTCATTTAAAAAATTGAGTACAGTTAAATTATCCTCAAGTTTCTTAGCCATAGTGATTATCTTACAAACATCAGCTCCATTGTCAATCTCTTGTTTCAATACATTCTTCAGTTCTTTTATTCCAGGAGTTTTTTCAAAATCATGAAAAGAGATAATAATTTTCGTATTGTATTTTTTTAGTTCATTAATCATTCCTTGAAGCGATGGCATAGAGAGCTCTATGTCTATGTACTCAAATCCTGCTCTAGCAGCGTTGAGCAAGATCTCTTTTCTTTTTTCCTCCGTACCTTTAAATTTTCCCCCTTCTTTTGAAGCTCTAACAGTGGCTATCAATGGAGTTTTTGTCCAATTGACGATGTCGCTCAATCTATCGATTTCTTCTAATTCATCCAGCCTGATTTCAATTAAATCTGTTTTAAGTTTTTCGGTTTTTTCAATCAAGCTCAAAACTTCTAAGATGTCTCTAGCGAACAATGAGACGCAAATTTTTGCATTCAGCGCTCTATCACCATCTCATCCTTTACGAGTACGCCGAAATGCCTTCCCCCTTCTTCAAAATGAGCTAGGACTTCATCCCCGGGCTTTAAATCGGTTACAGACTTTGAGCCTGTCGGAGTTACCAACCTTATTGTCTCAGCATTTTGAACTATCGTTTTTATGGTTTTCCCCTCATGCTCCGCCTCGATGAGCATCAGCGGTCTTTTTTCGATCTTAACCCTTCCGACGGCAGCCGCTCTAGTTTTACCATCTTTGCTTACGATAAGGACTTGATCCCCAGCTTTTAACTCTGATAGGTACTTTGTTTTATTTTGAGGACATAATACGTATAGCGATATTGTTCCAGCGTTTACCCTAAAAGGCCTAGATTCAACGTATGGATTTTCATAAACCTCTGCTTGAATTAAGAAGAAACCTGAGGACTGGCTTCCTATCAACAAGCCTTCGCCCACATCCATTAAATCGCAAGTATCGATGCATGCTCTTGCCCCTGAACCTATCGGTTCCAGCCTAAGGATTTTAGCTCTTGACAACTCGATTCTTTTTTTTAAACCTTCCTCTATCATATCTCTTGTTTCTTTTAGATCTTCTTCATTCAGAGTCTTCAATACAACCCCGTCTGATCCGAGTTCGAGAGTTTCTAGGGCAACTTTAGCCTCACTTGGACTTGAGACTTCCGCTAAAAGTTTAATTTTTCCTCTCACTTTGGCTATTAGATTCTCGAGGGGAATTATTTTCCAATCTAGACAATGGATTATCACATAATCGCATGAGAAGCTAGCCGCTTGAAGCGCTAGATCTTCATCCTCTCTTCCTTTTATCTCAAGCCTTACGGCGACTTTTTTCCCTTTATTTTTTAAAGAGTTTATTAGTTTTTCATCAACTTTATCGATTAGAATTGCATCAGCTTGCTCAGAATTGGAGATGACCTTTATTCCAGATTTTTTGGCTAGTTCAAAATCGCTTTTATCAACTATAATGCCGTCGCAGTAGTTTAAGGATTCCTTTAAGAGCTTTGCCTTGATGCCATCGCTCAATCCTTTCTCTAGGCTTAACCATAGCTCCTTCATTTCTCACTACCCAAAATTTTCATCGCTTCAGATGCCGATGAACGTTTATGAACTATGGCTGAGAGGGCCTTAACCATTAAGGTTGGGTTTTCACTCTGAAAAACGTTCCTTCCAATAGAAACTCCTACCGCGCCAGCTTGAATCGCATCGTAGACCATTTGAAGAAATTCTTCTTCACTTTTTGTCTTCGGTCCTCCAGCGATTACGACTGGGACTGGGCATTTGCTCACAACTTCTTTGAAAGACTCTATGCTACCTGTATAGTTCGTTTTAATAACATCTGCTCCCAACTCGGCTCCCAACCTTGCTGCATGAGCGACAAAGTCGAGTGCATGTTCACTCTGAATCTTTGCTCCCCTTGGATACATCATTGCTAAAAGCGGCATTCCAAACCTATCGCATTCATCTGAAATTTTTCCGAGCTTCATCAGCATCTCGCTTTCGTAATCGGAGCCTACATTCACGTGTACGGAGACGGCATCGGCTCCAATCATTATTGCTTCTTCAACGGAGCAAACTTGAACTTTTCTGTTGGGATCAGGACCAAGGGACGTGCTTCCAGAAAGGTGAACGATCAGTCCAGCGTTTCC
>JAWCQS010000052.1:0-5757 GCA_038869655.1 Bathyarchaeia archaeon
TTGAAATAGCTATACCTCCTGAAAAGGGTTTCGGCCGATGGCGCAACGATCTTTTAAAAAAGATACCCAGGAGCGTATTGAAAGGTGATTCTGAACCTCAAGTAGGTATGATAGTAGAATTAAAATCTGAACTCGGGGGATCCATACCCGCTATAATTACTGAGGTCGATGAAAAAAGTGTCACTATAGATCTAAACCATCCGCTTGCGGGGCAAACCCTTGAATTTGAGTTGGAAATAATCGATGTAGAGTAATTTTCCAAGTGATCCAGAAGATTAAGCCAAAAGGATAAGCATCTCCCAGTTTCGTTAACTCATAGATTATAAATATTTTAATGTTTTAAATATGAACGGTTTCAGAGAAGGAAAATCGATATGGACTCGACGCTTAGTACCCTTGTCTATGCTTTATTTTCCGTTTTACCCATGGTCGTTCTATTGATTTTGATGATCTTCTTGAAATGGAGTGCAGCTAAGTCTGGCCCAGCAAGCTTTATTCTGGCGATGATGATTGCGAATACTTTTTTTGGTGCTGATATATTCCTTTTAGCATTGGCTATTTGTAAAGGATTGATGATTTCAATATACATTCTTTACATAATTTGGCCAGCGCTGGCGTTGTATAGCATCGTAGAGCTTTCAGGAGCCATCAAGCGAATCGGTTTGGGCATCTCTTCGATAACTAATGATGGACCGTTACAAATTTTAATCCTTAGTTGGGCTTTCACTGGCTTTTTACAAGGAGTCGCAGGGTTTGGGATTCCTGTTGCAGTGACAACACCCTTGTTGATCGGTCTAGGGTTTAATGCTATGACTGCGGCTGTTACAAGCTTAGTGGGACATTCATGGGCTATAACGTTCGGATCAATGGGAACTTCTTTTTATACACTTCAGCTAGTTACTGGGTTACAGAGCGAAAAATTGGCGTTTTGGTCCTCTTTTTTCTTAGGAATATGCGTTTTTCTCACAGGTATTTTTGCGATCTACGATTTTAAAGGGTTTAAAGGAGTGAAGGAAAGCTTCTTTACAATAGTATCTATGGGCATAGCCATGGCTTTTACTCAAATCGTACTCGCATCGATTGGAGCTTGGTCTGTGGCAGCTTTTGTTGCTGGGATGGTTGGAATTGGTATAGGAATTCTATCTAGTAGAGCTCAGTCCTATAGAAAGAGAAATAAAAAAAACATGATTGAGAACAAAGCCTCAAAAGAGGAGATGAGTTTTCACACAGCTTTCTCTCCCTATTATGCGCTCATAGCGATAGTTTTAATTTTTTCGCTTTTACCGAACGTATCAAAAACCCTTGGGACGATTGCATTGAAGGTCCCGTTTCCTAGCACTAGAACAAGCCTTGGTTGGGTAAATCCAGCCGTAGAGTCTTATTCCACAATCCCTATATTCAGTCATGCTGGGGCGTTAGTTGTATACGCATCGATTATTGGATATATCGTTTACAGGATTAAAGGTTTTTGGAAACCAAAGCTGAGTGCTTCTTTAATCAGATTGACTCTGGATCGAGGTATCCCTGCCAGTATCGCCACAATATCCATGGCTATGACTGCGCTGGTAATGTTAGACAGCGGAATGATCTACTGCTTAGCTACCTTTGTATCCAGGATAACTGGCGATTTTTTTCCGATTTTCTCAGCTTTGATAGGGTTGTTTGGGGCATTCATTACCGGAAGCAATACAAACTCAAACGTTTTGTTCGGACCATTTCAAAGAGATGTGGCCAGGATGCTAAAAGTTGATGAGAGCATTTTATGCTCAGCCCAAACAACTGGAGGAGCCATAGGAAGTATGCTAGCTCCAGCTAAAGTCATAGTTGGAGCCTCCACGACTGGTTTAATCGGGAAAGAGGGAGATATAATGCTTAGAACATCAAAGTATGGTATGCTAATGGCTTTGATGATAGGATTAACGGTATTGATAATTTTACACTTGGTATAGGGCATAAAACTTTGAAACAAAATTTGAGAAATATTTTTTGGGCTATGGTTAAGGATAAGAAAATATTGAGCTGTGCTTTTTTGGATTATTGAAAGTTCCCATATTGAAAACGCTAAGTTTTTGCTCTTATTCATAGCAATGATTTTGGCGATATACGTGGCTTGATTTAAAGGATTTAGCAAAAATTATATAAAATCATGAACTTTATTAGATTTTGACATTATACGAGCTTTTGGATGAATCGATCGATGGATAGGTCTAGGATACTAACCTTGGCGATAATTTCTTTGATCCTGATTAGCATGCTCGATGGAGCATATGTCATTCAAAAGAGTGAAAGGATTTTTAAAAATCTTTCAGTACCGTCTTTGAACGGAAATAAAGAAACCGTTTCTAGTCAGCCTATCCGTAGCCCATCCTATAAAACAGCTTCAGGCCCCCAGTCAGTATTAGTTTTTCTTGTAGAGTTTACTGATATAAAGCATACGAGCTCTTATGATGAGATTGCTGATCGACTTCATGCCATGAACGATTACTTCATAGAAGTTTCGTATGAGATCATCTCTCTCAACGTTCAAATGAACTCTTCATGGATTTCGCTCCCCAGGAACATGGCATACTATGGTCATGATGTAAACAATCCTGGAAATGAACCTGATGCTTGTAAAATGATTTATGATACTCTATCGAAAATGGATCCATTCTATGATTATTCAGATTACGACCATTTTATGATAGTCCATGCCGGATATGACCAAGCCGTTTCAAATCCAACCACTCTATCGAACGATATTTGGTCTTCCTTCTTAATTTTTGATATACCTTACGAATCGGATGAAGGAGCCTCCGTATACGGGGGGATGATAGTTTCAGAAAAAGATCCGATGGGAACCTTTGCTCATGAGTTCGGTCATAGTCTAGGTTTACCAGATCTTTACGATGTAACAAATTCTGATCCAAACGATTTTGTAGGAAGATGGGATTTAATGTCCATGGGAAGTTATAATGGAGTGCCCTATGGGAGTAGCCCAGCTCATCTATCGGTTTGGTGTAAAATAAAGTTGGGTTGGATTCAGACAAATCAAATATTGATAGTGAATAAAGAAGAGTCAATTATCGTCGATATTGCACCGATTGAAATTAAAACATCAGGAATCCAAGCTATTGAATTGCCCATAGCGACTAATGAGTATTACCTTATAGAGTTCCGCAAAAAAGTGGGCTTCGATTCCTACTTGCCAAACGCCGGAGTATTGATCTATTATTGCGATGACACAGTTCAATCTGGGTATGGACCAGTTAGAATGAATGATGCTAACCCTTCCACTTCAACATTGGATGATGCTAGCTTCGATGTTGGTCAGTATCTTTTTGATGAAAAAAATAACGTTAAAATAAAGATAATCTCGAAAGATTCGAATTCTTTTCGCATCGAAGTGGATAGGAAGAGTAAAGATTTCAGCATTGGCGTTAATCCTCAGTACAGAAAGATCTCTCCGGGAAGTACTTCCGAATTCATCGTCACCATAACTTACTTGCTAGGATCCGATTACACTGTAGATTTGAACGTTTTAAACCTCCCGGATGGGATGGAGTTCTACTTTGATTCTCCTTCCGTTAACGGGAACGCCTCTGTTTCCCTTACGATAATTTCTGAAAAATCCTTACAAGCAGGGAGCTACACGCTGAACGTAACTGCAACCAGCGGTTGGATCGTACGATTTGCTTTAATAACCGTAGAAGTAGCCTACGAGCCCGATTTCATCTTGAAAGCATTCCCCACTTCTAAAGAGGTAATTCGAGGAGAATCTTTTAGCTATACGATTAATGTAACCTTCGTCTACGGGTTTGATTCCGAAGTTTTCATAGAAGTTTCCGGCATTCCAAATGGAATCGCTTTTACGCTCGCTCCAAACTCGATAAGAGTTGGGGATAATGGCTATGGCCTCTCGACTTTAACCGTAGAAACTTCTTCCGCATCTCCTATCGGATCCCATAGAATAACAATAACTGGCTCAGGAGGAAATAGAGCACATTCTGTCGAAATATACTTGATAGTTTTAGAAGGTGAGCCCGAAGGTGAAGCTGAAGGCTTTGTGATTTCAGTATATCCATCCAGGCAAGTTATCCATACAGGATCTGTTGGAAGGTGGACAATAACCGTTGAAGCTTTGGAGGAACTGGATTCTCCAGTATCGCTTTCAGTTCAAAACCTACCCCCAAACGTAACAGCATCTTTCGATCGTGAGGAATTAATGCCATCCATAGATCAGCCAGCAAAATCCACATTGACGATCTCGATAGGCTCTTTGGCTAAAAAAGGAGTTTATAACATAACCGTGGTTGGGTTTAAAGGCTCAGTATCAGAAACAACTACTTTCGAGTTGCACATACCATCAGTTGCGATACCTGGTTTTCAGTTCGAATCGATATTCATGGGGTTGATTTTAGGAATTTTATTTTTAAAAGCTTTAAAACTTCGTAAAACCAAGCAAGCTTAAGTGATTCTATGACGTGGCTTTAATTAAATCAACTCTATCACGCAAAGCTTGCAAAGCTTGAGAAGCGGCTTTCAGTACAAGATCTATGTTCTCTCCAGTTTTTGAACTCACCCTAAACAAGGGTACGCCTGGGAAATGCCATCCTATCAATCCTGTAGCCTTTTCTATATGATCGGGGGTTGCCAAATCTATCTTATTCGCGCAAATTATCAAATTCGAAGAAAAGTTTATCTCTCTAAGGATTTTATTCGTAGAAACCAACTTCCTACGTAAAATGTTCAAGTCCTCGCTTACGTCAAAGAAAAGTAAGATCAGATCGGCTTCGGCAATCTCGCTGAGCGTAACTGTAAACGCGTTAACGATTATAGGATGCATATCATCTATAAAACCTATCGAATCCAGTAAGATAAATTCTCCGTCGTTCGGAAGCTTCAAAAGCCTCGAATAGTTAGAGAGGGTTGTAAATGGGCCTAAGCCTACAGGCTTAGATTCGTTTACAACTCTATTGAAAAAAGTGGTTTTTCCGCTTTGAGTATACCCTGCTAAAGCGACTGTTAAAAAGCCCAGTTCATGTCTTCGATTTCTTTGCAACTCTTTCTTAGAGTATTTTTCGATTAAACTCTTCCTTATCTTGCTTATTTTCTTCCTTGCAGCCTTCTCATATTCTTTGAACGGATAGTCTCCAGGTCCACTCCATCCTACTTGCTCGCCTACGATTCCATGAAGCTTTATGAACTCGCGCCCCCAGGAAAAAGTATACTTTAACCTGGCCAACTCTATTTGAAGTTTTGCTTCACTCGTTTTTGCTCTTTTTTCAAAAACTTCTAATATGAGCAGGTTTCTATCTATTACCTTTGCGTCCACTCCAACCTCTTTTTTAATCTTAAATATTTGACTGCTTGGCAAGGTATTCGTGAATATGATAGTGTCTATTTCTCTCTCCTTCACCGCTTTCTTTAATTCCTCCAGCTTGCCTTTTCCAATGCAATAAGAATGATGGACGCTGTTACGCTTTTGAACGATGGAATCGACTATCCTGTAACCTATGGTTTTTGCCATAACTTTCGCTTCCTCAACCCTAGAAGGCATTTTTGGAAGCTTGCACTCGACGATGATGGCATTCAAGAAATCGAATCACCGGTTTTCAAGAATTCATTCATAAGTTTCTTAAATATAAATTTATGCTACTAATTTAGCAAATTAAGAGGGAGTCGAATCATGGAAATCATAGATGGAATAGAAGAACTGTATAAGCTGAAGGAAATACCCAGGACTGGTTGGATTTTTCATGGAATAAAGCTCGAACA
>JAWCQS010000053.1:0-5733 GCA_038869655.1 Bathyarchaeia archaeon
TTGGGTAAAGGTTCGCTCTATAAGGACATAGATCTTCGATAAGCTTTCTCATAACTCTAGGAGCAAAATCGACGCAATATACTAAGCCCTTCTCGCCCACTATATCGCTCACATGGCTTACAGTTGGACCCGGAGACGAGCCTAGGTATAAGAATTTGCTTCCAACGGAGAAAGGGATTTTTCTTAAGCCCTTTAAGATTGCTGCTGCAAGCTTACTTCTATAAGGATCCCAAATTCTGAATTCCTTTCCCTTCGCCTTAATCAACTGCTCTCCGTATACGCTTTTTCCTTCAACAAGGTTTATAGTCGCCAATCGCTTCACGCCATCGGAGAAAGTAACCCAATAGATTCCATCGAAGGTTTCATGATGTTCTACTTTTACGCTTTCCATGCTCTACCATAACTGGAGGAGATCCGTACTTGGATTTAATCTCAGAAACTTTATCCTCAAAGTCGCTTTTAAGCTTATCACCAATGAACTCACCTTTGAAAGCGTCCATCCTAGCGGCTATAGAGAGCTTACTCGCCAAAGCTCTGGCTATCTTTCCCCTCTGCCAGCGTGGAGCCTGATGGATTGAAGGATGCTGGAATATTATACCATGTTTTGGAGGTTTGGCTCCAGTCCTTAAAGCTCTAAAAAGGGCTTTTTCAGCTCCTAAAACCTGTAGAGTACTTGCGGGCAGCTTTGCGAGATTTTCAAGACCTCCTACTGTAGAGATTAGCCTAGCAGAGATTAGGGGCCCAACCAATTCGTTCATGTTTGGAGCCACTTCACGCACCATCGTTTTAACGTAATCCTCAAGCTCTTCTCTAAGCTTGAAAAGCTTAAGCGTATGTTCGCAAAATTTTTGAAGTTGCGCCATATCCTCATCGCCTATCTCGGCTCCTACAGAGGAATTGGAGGCTTCATAGATCTTTTCCATTTTTTCACCAGGAATTCCTTCCTTTTTTAGAGCTTTTACAGTAAATTTGTTTCTCCTACCTAAACTTGAAACAAGCCTAACGTAGGTTTCATGCTTTTCTATCAGCCTATCCAGTTCAGGAAAATGTAGACCGTACCACTCTCTTGCATGAGTGGATAAAAGGTTTAAAGTTTTATCAAGAATGTCGATACACCTTATGGCTTGTATCGCATAAAGATCGCGTCTGGCGATGGCTTTACCAACGGCCATTCTAGCCATTTTCAAAGTGATATCGTGTAGAAGGCGTTTAAACTCATCGATGTCTTTAGCCATACCCAGCTCGATGGCGTAGTCGGGGATTTTTTCTTTGAACTCCTGAATCACTTTAGAGCTTTTCTCTACTTCGACTTTAAGTTTCAATTCTTCTTTAACGCTTTTTGCCAAAGCTTCGTTCTCGAACACAAATACTCTAAAGCCTTTACGCTTCAATGATTTTAGCATCGATTTTAGATCTGCTATCAATTGCCCAGATTGGATTTCCAAAAGCTTTTTTGGCAATTCGTCTGAATCTAGCCTAAAGATCGATTTCTTCGTTATCTCTCCAGATTCTTCAAGGGCAAAGATTCCGATAACTGAATCAACTATGTAGGATTTCATTACGCTTTCCTCGATCCATAGTCATGAAAGAGTTTTAAAGCTTAATACTTAGAACTTATTAAGAAATTATATAAGCTTTCCCTAAAGCGCTTGATTGAACGATAATAGAAGGGTAGTGGAAATTGGATGTGGATTTATCATTAGAAATCTCAGGACTAAGGCTTGAAAACCCGACCCTTTTGGCTTCTGGAATTCTCGGAATGAGCTATGAGCTGATGAAAAGCTGCTCTGAGGCTGGAGCGAGCGCCGTGGTGACAAAGTCTACCGGATTAAAGGCTAGAGAGGGGTTTCCAAATCCAACGGTAGTGGAAGCCCGATGCGGACTGATAAACGCCTTAGGACTGCCAAACCCTGGAGTGGGGGAGATGGCCAAAGAAATTCAAAAGTTGAAAAGAGATGGAATAAAAGTTATAGCCAGCGTCTATGGATTCTCTCCTTTAGAGTACGTTGAAGCTGCGAAGGCTTTGGAGAGGGCTGGAGCTGATGCTTTGGAGTTGAACATCTCATGTCCCCATGTAAAGGAAGTAGGCATAGAGATAGGTCAAAATTTAAACATGGCTTACGAGGTTACATCTTCAGTTAAGTCAAAGGTTAGCATTCCTGTCATCGTGAAGTTAACTCCAAATGTAACCGATATAGTTTCGATAGCAAAGGCTTTGGAGAGGGCTGGAGCTGATGCGCTAACGGCAATAAACACAGTGAGGGCTATGGCCATAGATGTTGAGCTTGAAGTTCCTATCCTTTCTGCAAAAATTGGAGGGCTCTCAGGTCCAGCCATAAAGCCCATCGCAATAAGATGCGTTTATGAGGTCAGCAAAAGCGTGAGCATACCTGTGATAGGATGCGGAGGAATAGTAGATTGGCAAGATGCCGTAGAGATGCTCCTCGCCGGTGCGTCGGCTGTACAGATAGGTACGGGAATACTCTACAGAGGTCTAAGAATATTTAAGGAAATAAACGTTGGAGTAGTCGAGTATCTTAAAAGAAAGAATTTGAAGAGCATAAAGGATTTAAAGCCAGTAGAGTAGCAGTGGCGATCGAGGCATGGTCTTGATTTTGAAGGAAGTTGATTATGAAAAAATAGTGGCCCATGCAAACCAAGTTTTTCCAATAGAGGCTTGTGGAATCTTGGTTGGAAAAAAGGATGGCGAGAATAAAGTTGTGGAGAAGGTCTATCCCACTAGGAACATCTTAAACTCTTCTTCTAGGTACCAAGTGGACCCAGAGGAGCAGTTAAGAATTTTCATGAAGGCTGAAGAGGAAGCTAGAGAGGTTTTAGGATTTTATCACAGCCATCCATACTGGTCGGCCTATTTTTCCGAAATAGACAGAGAACTGGCCCTGTACGAAAAACTCTCTTATTTGGTTTATTCTGTTCCAGAAAAAAAGCTCAAAGCTTTTGTAAAAAAGGGAAAGCTTATCGAGGAAGAGGCGATTCGAATAGTATGATTTGCCAACAAAATAGAGGGGGTTACGTAATTACGTAAAGTGTGAGCTACCAACTTTTGATTACTTGCATTCTACTCCCTTTTTTGGCTCCACGCAAAATTATAGTTCATCAAGTATATGACTGTTTCTATCTTTTGATACCCTCTCGGCATATATTAGATGATAAGCTTTTTGGGATTGCTCAGCCTAAAGGCTTGCATGCAATTCATCTAACCGCTGAAGCATCTTAGGTTTCTTGTTCAATCCATTCCTAAAATCCTTTAAGCCTCAATCGATCTAAAAGCTCTTTGGTTAAAATTTTTCCGATAAAATTCCTGTTTTCAAAAGTTACTTCAACGATTCTTACGCTAGGATTAGCCTTTATCTCATTGATCAGTTGATCCGAAGCCCTATAGTGAATCGTTCCGATCACAAGCTTTTCGCTCAGTATCGCTTCCTTAACAAGCTTTTTGAACTCTTCACAGAATAATTCCATAGGGCCCACTTCATCTATCACTATGGCCTCTATGCTGGGATTTGCTATCGCATCTTCAATCGCCTTGACTCCTACTCTTATCAAATCTTGAACGTTTACTCTATACTTTCCTAATCTAGGACCAGAAGGCTGAGAGACATGCGCCAGCCAGCCCTTTTCTCCAGTTTGAAGGTTTGTAACTTGAAATCCAACCCTAAGGCTCTTATTCCTGAATTCTTCGCTTATCATACCTCCCAATCGATAGCCATCGTTTCTTAGGTTCTCGACTATTTCAAGTAAGACGGTCGTTTTTCCCACTCCTGGCTTTCCAGTAAGGAATAATTTTTTCATCGACTACTCACTAAATTAACGTTCATCGGTTTTTTATCTCCATCCTTATGGATGCGGCTTCTCGCCATGAGGTTATTTTTTATTAATTTTCTTATCCCTCATCCCAAAAAATTCTTCTATTCCTTTATCGAACCAATCAACAAATTTCTTTTCATTTTTAAACTCATACACTCATGCTATTTGTCTGGCTTTTTCATATAAACTACTACTGTTCCATATTAGAAGCAAGGGATGCACAATTACTCTGTCAACGCTACCTCCGTGGAGGCAACCTATATATTACTAATTGGGCTAAGATGAACGATGTGGATAAGTTAGGGAGAATGGGATTTGCCCCAATCATGGTTTACGTTTGCTACGCTGCTCTCAAACTTAAATGAGGGGCTTTGCAAGATCCATGGCTTAGTTTTAAGGATAAGTTTTTTAAGCGGCTTTCCCAATTAACCATGGGTGTAAGCCTTTGGGCCACACTTATGTAATAGTGAAAGTTTACGATCTAAGCCTTTCCTCATGTCGAGAAGTTAAACTCATGGTGGATACGGGGTCAACGTATACTTGGGTTTCAAAAGAACTTTTAAGCAAGCTTAGGATTAAGCCAGATAGAAAAAGGGATTTTAGAACCATAGAGGGAAAGATCATAAAGAGGCTTGCTGGGATGGGAATCGTTGAATGCATGAATGAAAGGGCTCCGACCATTTTCGTTTTCGCTGAAGAAGGGGATGCCGAGGTCTTGGGCGTGCACGCGCTTGAAGGGCTGGGGCTAGAAGTTGATCCAACTACTAAAGAGCTTAGGAAAGTGAAGGCTGTGCTCGCTATGCAAGCTGCTCTTCGCTATCGCAAGAAGACTTGCCGAGAGAGTTAAAGCTTATGCGAGAAATTTTTTTCTAATAGCCATCTCCACAAAGGCTTAAAGACAACTTTCCTGTTCTCAAATTTTTGTTCATCTTCATAATCCCATGTTATCACAAGCAAATCTTTGCACTTTAGCTCTTGAGAAGCTTTTATCAAAGCTTTAATCTCCCTTCTTTCAACATCATCTCTTCCTGAAGCATAAGTTACTTGAATAAGCTGTTTAATATCCAACCCTTCTTTAATTACAAAATCAACTTCCTCTTGCCTGCTTTTCCAATAGTAGGTCTCAAGTATTGGGATGAAAGATTTCCTTCTTGCCAATTCTATGGCGACTAGATTTTCCATAAGCCTTCCTCTATCCTCACTGAACTTGAAACCGAAAAAATTTACAAATCCTGTATCAATGCAATAAATTTTTCTTGGATACAGAATCTGATTTCTTACACTATAAGAAAATATTGTTATATCGAAAAACAACAAAGCATCTTTCATGATCATAAAAAATTTTTCTGTTGATGGTACTGACAATTTTATAGCTCTTCTTTCGAGAATCCTTGCAATTTTATTGAAGCTCAGCAGCTTTCCGCTGTTGCTGCATAGAAGATAAGCTAAATCTTCAATTACTTCCTTCCTTTTTCCAATTTTAGGAAGGATATCCCTGTTTATTATGTCTAACATAAGCGTTTCAAGCATTTCCTCTTTTTTTTCATTTAGAACAATCTCAGGGAAGCCTCCAAACTCTATGTACTCTTTTAGATAAGCCATCACTCTTGCCCTATCTTCTTCAATAAAAACTTTCGGCATTTCAAATCCTCTAAAGCCAAGAAATTCTATGAAGCTTAAAGGAAATACAAAAGTGGTTAGATGCCTTCCACTTAGCAAGGATGAAAGCTTTGATTGAGTTAGCTTTGAGGTTGATCCGGAGACAAAAATTTTGATCTTTCCCTTAAATTCATCATAGATACTTCTAACGAATCTTTCCCAACCTTCAATTCTCTGAACCTCGTCCAAAAACAAATAAATTCTCTTAAACTTCTCAAGTAGCCCTTTCGCATGTATCGTTTCAAT
>JAWCQS010000054.1:0-592 GCA_038869655.1 Bathyarchaeia archaeon
GCTTAAACACTGCGAATTTATCCTCCTCTCTACTATACTTCTTCATTTTTTTCACGCTAGATTAGCTTTAACGGATTGGAGATATATAAAGGATTGGAAATGGGCTAAAGCGTTGCCTATTCCGAAACCAATATATATATGATTTCTAACAAGAGAATGTTAGAGGGAATCTTGTTGAGAAGAAACATTTTACTAAAAAGCACAGTTTGCCTGTTTCTGATCCTTTTTTCAACAATAGCTTTGCTTACGCCAATCGAAGAGGCCAATGCTCAAGTTGTAGGATACTACTATTACGACGTACGCAATGGCGTGTGGATTTGGGCTACCAAAACATGGAGAGCTACTTATAGGAAAACCCTGATAACGATTTCCATTAAAGGTCTCCCCCCGGAGTATTCCACAACGATTATGGTTGATGGAGTTCAAGCCGGGTCTATGCAAGGGGGAAGTAGCAGATCCTTCGAAGTCGATAAGAGGTCTTCTCATACCTTTCAAGTTGATAGAGAAGTAAGGAGCGCGTGCTTCGCATACGAGGGTGAATCCGTGTGTACAAGATACGTGTCTCTTGGAAATTCATGGACAGTTGAACTGG
>JAWCQS010000054.1:602-5716 GCA_038869655.1 Bathyarchaeia archaeon
GTACAGAAGGAAGTAACTGAACTCACGCCTTTATGGAACTGGATATACGTATGCAACAATACTTTTTGTCGTTGGATCCCCTACATCACTTATGGGTATCAAACTCGTGCGATCACCGAACTGGCTGAGCGTGGGCATACGTTTGAGTATTACATTGAGCACGAACTTCTCGTCGCTGATCCGCATGGAATGAACTCTCGTGAATGGTTAAAGGATGGCTCCGATGTAAGCTTGTCAGCAAAAGAAGTCGTTCCGATTAAAGATAAAAAAGATGAGCGGGACATCTTCCAATACTGGAGCATTAATGGAGTCCCTAACGAAGCCAACTCGATCTCTTTAAAGATGAGTAAGCCTTATGTAGTCAAAGCGGTTTATGGAAGGGAATATCGCGTGAAAGTCTCTTCTGAATTTGGGCACCCTGCCTTAGATGAGAGCGAGGGATGGTATGGTGAAGGAGAGGAGGCAACAGTTTCTGTAGAGCAAGAACTTCCATTAGAAGGGTTAATGGGCTTTTTAGGCGGGAAGAGAATCTTCGATGGATGGTACAGTGATGGAGGCCTCGAATCGAGGATGGCAAAATTCACTCTCGTAGTCGATGAGCCAAAAAGCCTTAGAGCTGAATGGAGAACTGACATAACCATGCCAATAGTTATATTAATAGTATTAATAATATTGGCTGTACTTGCGTTTCTGTTATTGTACAGGATGGGTTACTTGAAAGGTTTGAAGCGAGTTTCAAGAATGGATGAACTGGAATCAGAAATAGGGAAGCTTAAGGCTGAGATAGAAGAATTAAAGGAACAATTGAAAAAAAGAAAATTATGAGAACTGGGTAAACTCTAGATTTAAAATTTTCATGGAAGGCGAAAGACTAAGCCCAAAGCCTTTCTTTAGGCAACGTTTGACCACTTTAGGAACGCGATTGTAATCCTTAATTTCCTTCACTCTAATCCTGAAGGTAGGAACAGAGAAGCTTCTCATCGAATCGTTAAGTACTTAAAAGCATAGAACCTAATTTGAACTGTGGAGCGCCTTACCAAAGAGATGATCAATCTTGATCGATTTTAAGCAGATCTTTACTCTTGAACTATACTTATACTTATCGGTTATCGCGCTAATCTTTTTGGTATTGGTATCGATACTCCTGAGGAAATATCGAAAAAGGTATGAAGTGTTTCCCGGCTCAAACCACCTCATTTACGATAAGATAGAATATGGTTTGTTACTTTTAGCAGGGCCTCCAGGAGTTGGTAAGACCATTTTCTGTAAGCAAAGTGTATTCAATTCTCTAAAAGCCGGAAACCACGTGGTTTATCTCACTACCGAAGAATCGCCTGGTATGATCGTAGATTCGATGGAAAAGTTCGGATGGAGTGTTTCTAAGCATTTAAGAAACGATAAGCTGAGGATAATCGATGCCTTCTCTTATAGAAGTAATATTCCCTCAAAATCGAAGTACTATATCGAGAACCCGGAGAATTTGACAAACGTCTCTATTACGATTGAAAAAGCTAGGGAGGGAGTTTCAAATTTGCGATTCGTTTTCGACTCGATAACTTCTTTAATCCTAAGAGTAGATCCAGGCTCTGGTCAAAAGTTTATACAAGTCGTTACAAGTAGGCTTAGAACTGCTAAAGCCTTGGGGATCTGCGTCCTAGATACCGGCATACTCGACGAGACTTTTCTAAACTTTCTCCGCTTTGTTTTCGATGGAGTTATCGAGATGCGCTTCAAAGAAGATGAGGGACGGTTGAAAAGGGAAATAAGGATATATTCCTTAAAATCTGGAAGACATGACGCCTCTTGGCACGAATTTCAGATCACGGATGGGGGTATTAAGATAATAGGAGGTTAAATCTACTCAACTTAATCACTTCGTTCTAAGAAGGCGATTGGAGAAAGCATGAAAGCATTTAAGCTAGAGCGTAAAGAACCGTCGCTTTTATGAGGTTTTATAAGAGTAGTGAAGGGATTAATTGGAAAGGCCTTTTCATTTTCCTCGTAAAAGTTAAATACGTTATCTTACAAACATTCGTTCATGAAAGTGAAAAAAAGTCCATGGGCCGCCTTGTTTCCCTGCCCCGTCGTTCTGGTTACTTGTGTAAACTCTGAAGGAAAGCCTAACACTAACATAATAACCTTAGCATGGGTTGGAGTGGTTTGCTCCGATCCACCAATGTTGAGTTTGAGCATTCGTCCTCAGAGGTATTCCTATGAGCTGATCGAAGATTCTAGAGAATTCGTTGTGAACATTCCTAGTGAGAACATTCTGAAAGAGGTGGACTTCTGTGGAATGGTCTCAGGCAGAGAGGTGGATAAGTTCTTCGAAACGAAGCTTACACCAGAACCTGCTGAAAAGGTTAAGCCTCCGCTTATTCGAGAATGTCCAGTAAACATTGAATGCGTTGTTAAAAAGAAGATCCCTTTAGGCGTTCACCATTTGTTCCTTGGCGAGGTTGTCCGCGTTCACGTTGATAGAGATATTTTGGATGAAAAGGAAAGAATAGATTTCACAAAAGTAACTCCATTCGTCTACAACCAAGGCGAATATTGGGGTCTTCATAAGAAAATAGGTTCGCATGGCTTCTCAAAACAACGATAAAAACACTTTAGAACGCTTACTTTATTGAAGAATTAACCTAAGTAGAGCATTCGTTATCCTTTCAACTCAAACCTGAACATGGCATTCGAGCTCCTATGCAATTCATTTCATTATTGAGCTCACTATTTTCTGGGTAGCTTTTAGTAACGCTTAACCCGAGTTCGGTGGTGCTTACGGAGACCCGCTGTTGTGCAAGTCTTGGCCGCCGGGATTCGAACCCGGGTCAGAAGCGTGGCAGGCTTACGGCTTTGAGGAATTTTAATAAGTTCCCGTCCTAGACCAGGCTAGACTACGGCCGCAGCTTCTAGAATTAGTTAAACAATTTTAGTTCTAAAAAACCTTTTGGTTTAAAAGCTTTAAGAGAAGCTCTAGTTAAAAACCGTTAAAGCTATCTAAAAGTAGTCTATTGATAGTTAATTCATAATTAAAAAAGGTGGCTAGATTTGGCTCCTAAAATAGAGGTCCCGATCCATGATGCGTACAACTATTGGCATGCCCATGCTATATCTTTAATTTCAAGCGTAGATAAAGGAGGAAACCCTAACGTTGCACCCTATGGAGAATACATGGTTTTCAATGCCTTCAACGCAAACCCTCCCATCGTGCTCTTCGGACCAACGATAGAAAGGAAAACCTATAAGAACATACTCGAAACCAAAGATTTTGTCACAAACGTACCCCATGAAGGCTTGATCGATCAAATAAACATCATAGCCAAAGAACATGATCAAAAAATTAATAAATTCAAGAGTTCTGGCTTAACGCCAATTCCCTCTTTAAAGGTTAAATCTCCTAGCGTTAAAGAATGTAAAATCCATTATGAATGTAAGCTCCTAAGGATAGATTATTTTGGAAAGAATAAAGCACTCGTTTTCGGTGAAATCGTTGCTATAACGCTTGACGAAGAGCTAGCAAGCCTAAGCGAAATCGATCGAATTGAGGCTGTACGCTCGATCTTCTACGGAAGCTTTAAGAAAGATGGAAAGAGTTTTGGAAAATACTACTCGCTTGGGGACGTTATCGGGGCGCATAATTTATAAACATAATTAGTAATATTAATTTAACTTTAGTTATTTAGTTAATTATACAATTGGTGAGCTAGCATGCAATCATCGGTTAGGGTTCCTACAGGAATTCAAGGCTTAGATGAGTTATTAAGTGGAGGATTGGTTCCAGGAAGGGTTTTACTCGTGATAGGGGGGCCTGGAACTGGAAAGACCATACTTTCTACGCAGTTCATCGTTAATGGCATAGCGCGTTATAACGAAAACGGGCTTTTCATAAGTTTGGACGAGAGTAAGCCACAGTTCTACTATGAGATGTCCCAGTTTGGTTGGAATCTAGAGAAGCTTGAAAAAGAAAATAAGTTTCTGTTCGTAGACGCGTCTCCGATAAGAACTGTTCCAGGAATCGTCAAGCTAGGAGAGTTGACGATAGGTAAACGTGAGTTTTCACTTCTTAGCCTAATAGAAATCATTAGGAAAAACGTTGAAAAGATAGGTGCGAGAAGGCTTGCTCTCGATTCTTTGGCATCTCTAGCCTTCCAGCATGCCGATCCTTTTGAAGTCAGGACTGCTGTTTTAGACTTGATCGAAGCTTTAATTGAAACTGGCGTCACTTGCATAATTACGAATGAGATGAAGATTGCAAGCTTAAGAAGAGTGATACAGCCTGAAGAATATTTGGCTCAAGGAGTGATAATCCTCCAAAGCTTAAAAGTTGGTAAAGATCTTATCAGGGCTATACAGGTAGAGAAGATGAGGGGCTCTGCCATCGATACCCAGCTTAGACCTTACAAGATTACGGAGAGAGGAATCGAAGTTTATCCAAAAGAAACCGTTTTCTAAAAGAAGTTTAAGGTGCCGAGGGTGCGAGTTTCACTGGGCTTAAAAGCTCAGCTTTGAACGCACGACAGCCCGGTCACTGATGCCCTCTTCAGCCGGGTGCTCTCCCAGGCTGAGCTTTCGAGGGTTGCTTAAACCTCCTACCTCGGCTTCTCGGCACCATAAAATCAAGATGCAACGGAGGCACTTAAAATTTTCGATTTTATGATTTACGAGTGCGAAGTTTATAAGTCAGAAATTTTTATTAATCTTTAATTGAAATAGTGGGCCGGTAGATCAGCCTGGTATGAGCGTTATTAAAAAGCGCTACTAAATCGTCCGCTTGGCATGCGGAAGGTCGCGGGTTCGAATCCCGCCCGGTCCACCAATTCATAAGACATCAAATGGGTTCTAGAGTTTTTGAAAGATTTAAGCCAAATTCTCTGGCTTTTTCCACTAGATTTTTATCCAAATAGAGCGTTAAGGACTTTTTCCCCGAGGAAATATGGGGGAGTTATGGAATAAGTTATTGAGCTTTTCGGTTTTTAAACTTTCCGTCGACTTTTATTCCTTTTTGAACCTAATTTAAGATCGAAAACGCTGGAACTTAAGTTGCAACCTAAAAGAAGAGGGGGTTACGGAAATCCGTAAATACGTAAATCCGTAACCAGGTTTTATGGAATTGGAGA
>JAWCQS010000055.1:0-5623 GCA_038869655.1 Bathyarchaeia archaeon
AAAAACATAAATTTTTAAATAATCTAGAATATATTTGAAAGTGGTGTAACTCATGGAAGAAAACGAACTCTCTACAGCCGCTATCCATAGGCTTATTGAAAAAGCCGGAGCAGTTAGAGTAGGAGACGACGCCGTGAACGAGCTTAAAAAGATTCTAGAAAACTTTGCTTTAAAGATTGGAAAGGAAGCTTTAGAATTAGCTTCTCATGCAGGTAGAAAAACTGTAAGGGCTGAGGATATAAAACTTGCATTAAAGAGAGTGATGACCTAAAAGAAAACTTTAAGCTAAAGAGGTTTATATTTATATCTTCAAATAAAGTAACTTAAGACTCAAGAAAAAACTCAATCCATACAAAAATTGGAGGTGTTGCTATTTGGCTTATCTATCAGGTCAACCCGTCTTGATATTAAAAGAAGGAGCTACGAGAAGAAGGGGTAGAGAGGCTCAAAGGGCCAACATCACAGCTGCAAGAATAGTTTCTGAAGTGATTAAAAGCACTTTAGGTCCTAAGGGAATGGATAAGATGCTCGTCGATAGCCTTGGAGACGTCACTGTATCTAACGATGGGGCCACTATTTTAGATGAAATCGAAGTTCAAAATCCAGCAGCGAAAATGATGGTAGAAGTCGCGAAGACGATGGATAACGAAGTTGGTGATGGAACAACCTCAGCAGTAGTGTTGGCTGGAGAGCTCCTTAAAAAAGCTGAAGAACTTTTAGATGAAAACATCCATCCAACCACGATCGTTAGCGGCTATAAAAAAGCGGCTGAAAAAGCGATAGAATTAATGAATGAAATATCGGAACCCACAGATCTTAAGGATAGGGATACTCTAAGGAAGATCGCGATTACGGCTATGCGAAGCAAAGGCTTAGGAGCTGCCAGAGAACATTTTGCTGAAATATCCATAGACGCAATCATGCAAGTAATGGAAAAAAGAGGAGACTCCTATTTTGCAGACGTAGATAACGTTCAGTTAATAAAAAAGGAAGGAAAAAGTCTGCTGGACACACAGCTCGTGAGGGGCATAATCATAGATAAAGAGGTTGTCCATCCAGGGATGCCAAAGGTTTTCAAGAACCCCAAAATCGCTCTGCTGGATTCTCCTTTGGAAATAGAGAAAACAGAATTCAGTGCAGAAATAAAGATCACAGATCCGACCCAGATGAAGGCATTTCTTGACGAAGAAACGCGTTTGATGAAAGAAATGGTTGATAAAATAAAAGCAGCTGGAGCAAATGTAGTTTTATGCCAAAAAGGAATAGATGATGCTGCTCAGCATTTTTTGGCTAAGGAAGGCATAATGGCAGTTCGTAGGGTAAAGAAGTCGGATATGGAAAAATTGTCCAGAGCAACTGGAGGAAGGATAGTTACAAACTTGGATGATCTAAAACCTGAAGACTTAGGCTATGCTAAGCTTGTCGAGGAGAGAAAGCTTGGAGAAGATAGAATGGTATTCATCGAAGGATGTAAAGATCCTAGGTCTGTTGCAATTTTGATTAGAGCGGGCTTAGAAAGGCTCGTCGATGAGGCCGAAAGGGCTCTTAAAGACGCGTTATCAGTGATAGCTGATGTGGTAATGAAGAACAAGATTGTTGCTGGAGGTGGGGCAATAGAGGTAGAGGTTGCTAAAAGATTGAAAGACTATGCTTCTAAAGTTGGTGGTAGAGAACAGTTGGCAATAGAGGGTTTTGCAGAGTCTATAGAGGCTATTCCAAAAACACTTGCTGAAAACTCGGGGCTAGACCCAATCGATGTAATGGTTTCGCTTCGTTCGACCCATGAAAAGAAAGATGGATTGTGGCATGGTATCGATGTATTCAGCGGAAAAACAGAGGACATGATGAGATCGGGCGTTATAGAGCCGCTTAAAGTAAAAGAACAGGCGATTAAATCGGCCGTAGAAGCCGCCACGATGATTTTAAGGGTAGACGATGTGATCGCCGCTGCCAAACCACCGCCAACTCCTCCACCCAAAGCTCCTGAGTATGGAGGGATGCCTCCCGAATATTAAACATAAATCTTTTTTTAATCCATAAGCCCCAAAGTCTTGGGATGCTTTTGCCATCTTCCAGCTCATATACGATTAGGCATCGAAAACTTGATTTAGAGATTTCCATAGCACCAATAAGCAAGTTATATTTGCATGAAGAAATTATCCCCGAAATGCTCGAGCAACTTTCGAATGAAATAATTGTTGATGGAGTTATAAGGCATCCAATAATCGTGGATAAAAATTCTTTTGTAGTACTTGATGGAATGCATAGAGTTGCTGCTGCTGAAAACATTGGATGTAAAAAAATTCCCGTATGCCTTGTAGATTATTTCAACCCTAACATTTTATTGGGGAGATGGTTTAGAGCAATAATGGGAATAAAGGCTTTAAATGAAGTCTATGAAATCTTGAATAAGCTAAGCTTAAGGTTCGATAAGGCTAAGCTGGAAGAGGCTGAAAAGTTGGTAACCGATGGAACTTTTCCTGCTTTTATCGCTTACACCGATGGATCGATCATCATAAAAACTGGTGTGAATAGCATAATGGAAGCCTACTTGATGATTGCAGCCATAGAGAAGGAATTGAAGAACAAAGGCTTCAAAATAAGCTATGAAGTAGAATCTGACGCTATAGTTATGCTTGAGGGAAAAAAAATAGACGCAGTTTTAGCAATGCCTCCTATAAAAAAAGAAGATGTTGTAAAATACGGTTTAGAGAGAAAACTTTTTCCCCATAAATCCACTAGGCATGTGATTCCGGCTAGACCTTTAGGAGTCAACGTACCTTTAGAGTTGCTAAAAAGAAACCATTCAGACGAAGAAGTTAACACGGCTTTATTGAAGATTCTAAAATCAAAAAAACTTAAAAAGTTTTTGCCAGGATCGATCATAGAAAACCGAAGGTATGAAGAGGAAATATATATGTTCGTATGACCCATTTGTCTGAGTGGCGCTTCATGAGACAAGATAAAATCATGGATGATGAGGATGATCCATGTAAACGTTAAATTAATAGGGGATCTTAGAGGATTATCCGGAAAGAAATCTTTGAGAGTTGAAATTCAAGAGCCAGCTATGATTGATGATGCCATTAAAAAACTTATTGAAGCAATCGATAAAGAAGAGTTTAAGAGAGCGATACTAGATGAAGTAACTGGGAATGCGAATCCGAACATTATTATTCTGTTGAATGGTCGCGAAATAAAAACTTTAGGGTTAAGCACTCAACTGAAAGATGCCGACGAGCTAGTTTTTATTCCAGCCGCCCATGGTGGGTAGACTCTTAAATTTTATGTCACTTGCACTCCATTAGTTAAAGTCCGGTGTTGCGATTGAGGATAAAGCCCATTGCGTCAGATTCTATGGGTACGCGTAGTATGGCAACCTATGTTGAGACAAGCGATGTTAAGGTGTTTATAGATCCAGGCGTTGCTTTAGCTCCAATTCGTTATGGACTGCCACCACATCCGCTCGAGCTCCGAAGACTGGATGAGCATTGGAGAGCTATAGTAAAGTATGCCGAAAAAGCTGAAGTCATCATTATAACCCATTATCACTATGATCATCACTCACCATCGGAAGATTTGAACATTTATGATGGCAAAATGGTATTCGTTAAACATCCGTCCGAAAGAATAAATTTAAGTCAAAAGATTAGGGCAGCTTATTTTCTTGAGGTCATTAAAAACAGGCCTGAAAAAATCGAGTATTGTGATGGAAATAAGTTCATGTTTGGAAACACTTTATTAGAATTTTCAAAACCAGTTTACCATGGAACAAATCCAAAATTAGGATATGTTGTCGAGATTTTGATTGACGATGGCGTTGAGCACTTCGTATACACCTCGGATGTTGAGGGGGCAAGTATTCAAGATCAGGTTGAGTTTGTCTTATGCTCTAAACCAAACGTTCTATATGTGGATGGTCCTATGAGTTACATGCTCGGTTATAGGTATAGCAAGAAAAGTCTGGAAGGATCTGTAAAAAACCTGATCAAGACGATTGGTACGCATCCCTTAAAAACTTTAATCCTAGATCATCATCTCTTAAGAGATTTGAAATGGAAAGAAAAGTTATCAGATGTTATAAATGAGGCAAAGGACAAAAAAGTTGAGGTTAAGACCGCCGCAGATTATGCCGAAAAGCCTCAAGATATGCTTGAGGCCAGAAGGAAAGAACTCTATGAGAAGTATTCACCAAAACTGAACTTTAATCCGATAGAGGATGCCAAGATTTTAGGCGCCAGAGATACGTAACTCTCTGAACCTGAGCCTTTTTTTAAGTATCGAAATTGGCAAGTACTCAGAGCCAAGATTCGAAAACTTTAAGTTTATATCTTTCCTTTCTCATTTTTATTGTCTACTGTAGGCATGAGGTCGTGGTGCATAACGCATCCAATAGCCCTGTACCACGTAAAGCCGAAGGGGATTATTGGATGGACATAGTAGGCGTGGGTAGCTCACAAACTTTCAAACAAGATTCCTCAGTGATAAGATTCATACAAAAGTGAATGGAATGCCCCTTATAAGTTCCAGGAAATCCCTAGGAGTTTTATTGATCGCAAGCATTTTTATAAACGTATGTTTAGCAAGCGGCATCCTGATTCTTTATACACAAAATTACTCGTTGAAGAACAACAACGAAGAATTGATAGGTCAAATTCAAGCCTTGAGGCAGGAATACAATTTAATCCTAAGTCAATTGGATTATTACAAGGCTCAAGCTGAATTCTATTCTTCATTGATGAAGTCTAAAGAAACATCGAGGGGAATTCTAGGCAGCGCATCCGTAAACATAGTGGCTGTAAAAGCTATGAGAAGCGATTTGTTTGAGGTCAAGTACGAAGGAGCTGTACTGAACGCCAACATTGAGCTTATACCTGGTGATGGAAGGGTTTTAATAAATACTCAACCAAGGATAGGGATAGATCTACAGACAAGCGCAAGGACAGCAGCTCATGTTTCAGAAAACTTTACTGGAATAACGTTACGAAAGACGGACATAGTCCTTACTATCACTGCTAATGAAGAGATCGAAGTAGTGGATGGACCCAGTGCTGGAGCCGCTATAACTTTAGCGATAATAGCTTCTATACAAAATCGCTCAATCGATAAATCGGTTTTCCTAACTGGAACCATAGGCTATGATGGTTCTATAGGAAAAGTTGGAGGAATAATTGAAAAAGGTATAGCGGCCGCTAAGCAGGGTGCCAAAAAGTTTTTGGTCCCAGAGGGGCAATCGAGAGTGCAAATTTTCGTTCCGAAGGAAAGCGAGCTCTTTCCAGGCTTTGTGATAATCACGTACGAGGAACGCACAGTCAACGTTCAAAATTATTTAAATGAACAGGGCTATGATGTGGAAGTAATAGAGGTTAAGAATGTACTCGAGGTTTATCGAATAATGGTGAAATGAATTATGAGTTAATCTTTGAACTCATCTCCAAACTATTTAAATCTTGCTGAGAATAAGCTAGCTCTGTCAACTTAAGATCATCCCCCTCATAAAAGCTATAAACCTTAACGCTTCTGGGCTTAATAGCTCAGCTTTAATAGGCTCGTTAAAGCCTACATGAGCTATGTTATGCCAGATTTGGAATAAGCTAAGCCAATTCCATGCATGCCTGGCTTT
>JAWCQS010000056.1:0-4305 GCA_038869655.1 Bathyarchaeia archaeon
TGACCCAATTCAGGGACTTTCCAAGTTCTTTTCGAATCTTCGTATAAAAGGATTAGCTTTATCCCATCATAATATTTAACTTCTTCCTTACCGAGTTCTAATTCTTTACCCAGAACTTCGCCAAGCTCTGGGAACAGCTTAGGGGCTAAAGAAAAGGTTACATTATGCCAAACTAACATCGTTACGTCGTTTTCCTTAAGCCATAACCTAAGCTCTTCTTGATTTTTATTTTTATCATACCAGAAAAGATTTTCAAAGCTTAAGAATGAATTTGGATTTAACCCTGAATGATAAGCTATAGCTGGAGAATCGCAAAGTATTCTTCCACCACTATAGAATTCCTTCAACTTGAGCCCAGCCCTATACTCTGGCATGATTATGTAGGATTTAGCTGGACCTATGTATACTTGGAACGAGTAGGGGATGAATAGAAGGAGCAGTAGCGCGACCGATATTAAAGCTTTCTTCCTTAGGCTTCCTGAAAACCTAGGTAAAGCCGGGGGTATCGTTAAAGCCAGTATGGGCATTATCGGAATAAGCCTCGATATACTTCCTAAATCCAAGCCTAAGGCATGAGCAAGGCTATAAATCACTGTATAGCCTACGATTAGAGCTGAGAAAATCCTGGTTTTCCAGCTATGGAGAAAACCAAAGAATAGTCCTAGATAAAAGAGAAGCGTAGTCATGGATAAGGCTACTAAAAAATAGAAGGGTAAAACACTCAGATCAAGCTTTAACCTCCATCCGATGCTAAAAGCATAGGAGGTCAGCCATGCGATTGGGCTTCCGGAATCCATAAAACTCCATAAAAGCCAGATTGTTAAAACGCTTAAGAAAGCCAGAAGAGGCTTGGAAATTGGTTTCCATTTTTTATGATAAACTCCAACAAGTATTAAGAAGGCTATAATAATCCATCCTGAATAATCAATCAGCATCGTTAAAAAAGAAGAAATAGAAAAAATATTGGTTTTATTTTGAAGAAAGAAATAAACCGACAGCATTATAAAGAAACCTAGAAACACTTCGCTTGTTCCATTTATAGAGTAATCTATATGCCATGGCTGAAACGCTAAAATCAACCCTCCTATCAAAGCTGGCCATGTTCTGTTTTCGTATAAAAGAAGACAAACAGCATAGACTACTACGCATGTCGATGATCCAACGAACAGGTTGAAAATCCTAGGAACTAATATTGATTCGTTATTCAGTAACCACATTAGGAATAAAGAAGCGTATTGAAAGCCTGGGAGCCAAACTATGGCTAGATTGGATATCGGCTTGAAGTCAGTATAGTAAAAATTGTTCTTTAAAGTCAATACATCAATAAACCATCTATGATAGCTCTCGTCCAGTCTATCTATATGCAAGGATGTAAAAAAGTCTATACTGTATCTGGGGCTAAACCACTCTAAGTAGTTCATAAGCTGGTAAAACCTTAAAGCGAATGCTATCGCAAAAACGAAAAAAGAGCATATGAATTGTTTAAAAGATGGTTTTTCGAAAATCAACGGTTTAGCACCTATTCCTTAGAAGATTGCTGAAGAGTAAGCTTTGCTATATAGAAATAGGCTACAGTGTAAAGCAACAGAATCGGTATAATGCCTAGGTTAGGGTTTGAAGCAAGGATTGCTCTCAACATGGAAAGAAGCCCAAGGGTTCCAGCGACCAATTCGAGCAAAACTATTTTGCTCAGATTGACTTGATACTTTTTGTCCTTCCATGTATCAGTTGCTTTCTCGATTCTATACTTTGGAGTCCTAAAGAAAGTTCCAGTAGATCTTCCAAAAAGTCCTTTAATTATTGCTAAAGTATTGCTGATGCTTATTCCAAACCCTATTAAGCATAAGGCTCCTAAAGATTTGACCTCATTCTTGATTTTGATGTCTTGGTACTTCAGTGCATGAGCATAGAATATCCACATAGAAATTGCACAAAAGAATATCGATATGTTAAGCGCAACCCATTGAGGCATGTACTCTACAGCTTTCCAAACAGCTTCGCTTATAGCTTGCATGTACATAAACAACTTCATGAAAAAAGAAACGTTTGGCATAACTCCTGCTTCTTCTATCGGACGTGTTAGAATTGCCTGTACATCGAATTCCACGAGTCTTATATCTAGGATTGCTGCTATCAATGCGATCAAGTAGGCTGAAAACATTAAAGGATGAACCGAATAAAAGGATAGATGAATTAAAGCCTCTACCTTTTTGCTTAAAGTTAAACTTTTATCCTTTAAAATCTGAATGCATAGTTTTCTGAATGTCCTGATGGACCCGCTAGCCCATCGGCTCTGCTGTTTTTTTATGGCTGGGATCGTTGGCGGTATCTCAGCCCAACATTTCACATCCCTTAAGTACAAAGCTTTCCAACCTTTCAACTGCATCCTATAACTTGCATCCAAATCCTCCGCTAGCGTATTTGATTGCCATCCTCCAGCTTCTTCTAGAGCCAATTTTCTGAGTACTCCAGCAGATCCGTTAAAGTTAAGCAAAAAGCCTCCAGCCCATCTTCCAGTTTGCTCAATTATATGATGCCCATCATAACCGATGGCTATTGCCTTAGTTATTAAGTTATAATCTCTGTTTAAATGGGCCCACCTGCATTGAATCAGCCCTAGTTTTTCATCTTCAAAATAAGGAATGACCCGAATCAAAAATTCCTCTGGCGGAACAAAATCAGCATCGAAGATTGCTATGAACTCATTCTTAGTGTACTTAAGGGCGTTTTGAAGGGCTCCAGCCTTGAAGCCTTCTCTAGAGTCGCGATGGATCATCTCTATGTCATAGCCCAAATTTTTATATTTTTTCACTAATTCAGCTAGAAGTTTGGTAGTATCGTCAGTTGAGTCGTCCAGCAAGAGTATCTGTACAAGCTCTTTTCCGTACCTATCAGTCATCCTTATACAAGCATCGATTAGCCTTTTTACAACATAAAACTCATTGAAAATAGGGAGCTGGACAGTAACTTTGAACTTTTTTTTATTTGAGCTTTCTTCTGGAACTTTATACTCTGATGCCCTTTTTATTAATACGTAAAAATTAAGACCGTATGGAAAAAAGAGGATCGAAAGGACTACTGAAAATCCTAGCAATACCGTTCTTATCGCTTGGGGGTCTAGAGTTATCAAACTTTCTTCCCTTTAATTTTTCATCAAGGGACCCTTATAATTGGTCTGTCTTAATGGTATTTAAAGTTTATAATTTTTTCCCATATATCGATTTGGATCAAAAAATTCTATCCTTTGGGAATACTTCTATCCCTTTGTTGGTTATTTGATAAGGCCTAAGCTGGGTATCGTGAGATATTCCCCTCATCTTCTCTATCTGAATAGCCCTGATTACGTTTCCAGCATGGATTATCGTGTACAGGAGGATTACTCCTTGAGAAAGGAATTCTTCAAGTTGAAATGAACGCTTCAGGATTCCTGTTCTTAGCTCAGTGGTTACCAATGAAGTACAACCAGTCTCGCTTAAGGCATCGAAAAACATGAGCATAGCCTTTCTCCTCTTGACTTTACTATCATATCTGAGCATCAATGAAGTTATCGGATCTATAGCTATTCTGGATATGCTCTCTTCTTCTACCATTCTATGGATTATCTCTATTAGCCTTCCTAAGCTCAACTTAGTGATCGTTATCATCACTTCGCTTTCGGATCTCCGCGTTAGAGACTCGTAGGATTCTTTCTTAACTTTCTTTAAAGGGGTTGCGTCTATGAAAAAAAGTTTCCCTTCTTTTTCGAGCTTTTCCAAATTCCATCCAAACCCGCTTAAATTTTCTTTTATTTGATCTGGTCTTTCATCCATGGCTACGTATAAACCATTCTCATCCGCCAAAGCTCCTTCGTACAAATATTGCATAACAAAAGTTGTTTTTCCAGATCCTGGGCTCCCTACTATTAAAATGCATTTTCCTTCAGGAAATCCATCGCCTAAAAGCTCATCCAAGCCTTTGATTCCGCTAGATACCCGCTTCATACGTTACACCTTAGAACACTTAATATTGTTTTAACTAGCTTTTAAAACTTTTATTTTTGTTTCCTTCTTCTACAAGACTTGTGCTCTTTAACTAGCAAAGGTTTCTGATCTGCCTTAATTTTTGACCTTTGATACTGTTTATCAGGAAGGCTCTGATAAGGAATGCATTTAAATTTTTTTACCTAAATAAATATTATGATCAATTATCGCTTAATTGGAACTACGCCATACGATGGCCAAATAATCATTCTAGAGGGAAAACCTTATGAAATCTCTGCTTTGAGAATTTTTGTCTCCACTCAAAAACCTATGAAAAGACTTGGGA
>JAWCQS010000056.1:4315-5611 GCA_038869655.1 Bathyarchaeia archaeon
GATGAGATCCAGAAGCGTTCTAGAGCTTGTAGATGAGATAAACCAAAGCCCAAGCTTAGCAAAGCGATACGTGAAGGCAATATTAAGCTATTCGCATGGAGACATAGGAGAGATGGGATCATTTGCCTTTTATCTTAAAGGCATTTCTAGGTTAGCTACTTTCCTTTGTTGGCTACCGATAGGCGCTAAAAGAGGTATGCAGGGCGTAGGAACTGAATTGTCTTTAAGATACGTTAAGCCAAAAGAATCCATCGCTTTACCTGAATTGAAGAGCTTAAATCAAGAATCTTTAAAGCTTTACTCCCATCTCATAGAAAATGGCGTTTCTAAAGAAGACGCTAGGTACATTTTGCCATTATCGATAAAAACGGAGTTAATAATGCAGACTCCAGTAGGAAGAGAAACAGCAAAGCTTGCAAATCATTTAAAGAGGCAATCGTTTCTAGAGGTAAAAGCGATAGCTGATGCAATCGATGCATGGAATGAAGAAAATGGGTTCGTTTTTCCGTTTAAAGAAATTCCAGAATCGAACATCCCACTTAAAATTGATGAAGAGAGTAAAAGAAGAGAGGAGTTGAAAAAAATTTTGAGCAATAGAGCTGCAACCTACAGTAAAGATTTTGAGACGTTAATCGCATACAGAAAAGCCTCTATAGCCAGCATGCATCAAGATGTTAGGAATAGACAAGTTTATTTCTATTGGCCAAGCTGGGAAAGGGTTGTAAATTCATTCGACTTCTACACTCCAAAAAGCCTAGGGAAATTCAAGGAAGAAGTTTTTATTCATCTAAAGAAAATGCATGAATCTGGAATGGATAGATGGAAAACGGGAAAAAATGATTTAGCAGTCTACTCCACACCTTTATCAAAAATCATGGAGATTTTTTCTTTAATCCATGGAAATCAAAGCATTTTCTACACTGTAAGGCTTAGGGCTTGTCAAAGGACTCAAGAAGAAATAAGAAAGCATTACCTATCCTTGATCCCGATCCTTCGTAGAGAGGGTTTTCCATTAAGGCTTGGTCCAATGTGTGTTACTGATAAAAAATGTTTTGAATTTGGAAAAGAAAAATGCTCAATGTATAAATCTATAATAGCGAAAAAATTGAAGTAAGAGTAAGGATAAAGATTGTAATTGGAAACAAAAATACTTAAGCCAAGAACACACATTCATTCACATAACGGTAACATAGGAGAAAGTTAACCGATTAAAAGACGGCACCAATTTATGATATTACGGATGATAATTTGCGGGCTTTAATTGCTGAAACCTTGAAGGATTATGGATTACAGAGG
>JAWCQS010000057.1:0-5581 GCA_038869655.1 Bathyarchaeia archaeon
AAGCTGGCGAGAAGAATCACTTTGGGTAAAATAATCGCTTTAACTGGAAGGAGCGAGATGAAAGCTAAAAAAGCATTGGAATTTGGTGCTGATAGAGCAGTAATTTCTAAAGAAGAAGATCCAGTTGAGGAGATAATTAAAGAAACTGGGGGGAAAGGTGTTGATGTAATCTTTGAGGCTGCCGGTGTCGAGGATACGTTGAAAGTTGCCTTTAGAACATTAAGACCTGGTGGAAAGCTAATCTCGCTTGGAGTTTTTGATAAAGCTTTAAACATAGATTTTAATCCCGTAGTATTCTTTGAGTATCAAATCGCAGGCTCCAACGCTTATTCTTACGGAGATTTTAAAAAAGCGATCGAGCTTGTTTCAGAAAACAGGGTTGATCTAAGCTCTTTGATAAGCCAAGAAATACCACTAGAAAGGCTCGAAGAAACTCTTAAAGAAAGAGATCCTGAAAAAATAAAGATAATAGTTAAACCTTAAACCAAAATCAATGATGAGAGATCAAATCTAAAAAAATAAATCATGGATTTTAACTGTATCAGCGGGAAGTCCCCTTGCGATAGCTGGGGGATGAAAGCCCGATAAGTATTTATAGTTATGAATTCATGAGATATAAGCTTGATAGAGGCACTCACTCTGTTTACGCTCTTCAGTGTCATCTTGTGCAGGTAACATTGGATGTTATGAAAAGGTATGTCGAGGAACAATGCAATGCTTTGCTACAAGTTTAGGCTCTATCCAAAAATGGAACATGGAGAGAAAATGTTGAAAACCTTAGAATTGTGTAGACAAACCTATAATTACTTCCTTACTCAACTGAATGGAAAGGATGGAATGCAGAAAAGAATTGAGCTTCAAGCTCAACTGCCAAAACTTAAAGCTGAGAAAACTGAATTACAAGAGGTTCACTCGAAAGCCTTACAGATGGTTCTTTACCAGCTATATTCAAACCTAAAGGCTTTATCGAAACTAAAAAAGAATGGTAAAAAAGTTGGGAGGCTTAGATTCAAAGGGAGGGGCTGGTTCAAAAGCTTCTGTTATAACCAGTCAGGCTTCAAGCTCATAAAGACTGGGAAAAGGCTTGATATTTTACGCTTATCAAAAATAGGCGACATACCAATAAAGGTTCATAGGCATGTTGAAGGCGAAATAAAGCAAGTCATAGTGAAGAGGCACTCTGGAAATTGGTTTGCCTGCATATGCGTAGAGAAAGAAGTCAATGTAGTTGAAAGAGAGCCGAAGAAGGCTGTAGGTTTAGACATGGGAGTAAAGCATTTTCTAACCGATAGTGAAGGAAGACAGATAGAAAATCCAAAATTTTATGATAAGACTATTGAAAGGATAAGAGTTGCCCAGCATTGGCTTTCAAGGAAAAAGAAAAACTCTAAAAACTACGAAAAACAGAGGATAAAACTCGCTAAACTATACGAAAAGCTTATGAACCAGCGAAATGACTTCCTACACAAGCTCTCAAGGTTCTACGTGGGTAGCTACGATATAATTTGTGTAGAAAAACTAAACATAAAAAACATGGTAAGAAACCAAAACTTGGCAAAAAAGATACTTGATGCCTCTTGGGGAAAATTTCTTCGACTACTCGAATACAAGGCTGAAAGCGCTGGTGTTCAAGTAGTGAAAGTGAATCCAAGAGGCACATCAAAAGGATTATCATATGAAAGTTCCTTAAGGGATTGGATTTCGGCTAATAGAATAAAGATGAGGGGATGGGATAGCCCTGATTCGCCTGCTGAGGTGAAGCCTATACTGGCATTTGTGCCAGCAAGCTTTATTATTGAAGCAGGAAGCCCATTCCGATAGGGAGGGGCAGTTCACTAATCTTAAAGTGAAGAACTTTGGAAGATTTCAGCGGCTATTGCGGTAAAGTCTTAAGGATAGATTTAACAAAAAGAAAGACTTTTGTTAATCCATTGAGCAAAGATTTAATTGGCTATCTCGGTGGAACAGGTTTCTGCATAAAGATAATCTATGATGAAACTGGACCTGAGACTAACCCATTAGGACCTGAAAACAGAATTGTTTTTGCTACAGGACCTTTAAGCGGCACTCCTTGGCCCACATCTGCTAGATTAAACGTAGCTTCAAAATCACCCTTAACTAATATATGGGGCGAATCGAACTCTGGAGGACATTTTACGGCTGGATTAAAGCTTGCTGGTTATGATTTGTTAATAGTTCAAGGGCGTTCTAAGAATCCGACCTATCTTTTAATCAGCGATGACGAAGTAAAGTTTAAAGATGCCTCGCATATATGCTGCAAGAATGCATGGGAAACCGATGAGATTATCAAAAACGATGAAGGTGATGAAGGTTTACAAACTGTTTGCATAGGTCAAGCCGGAGAAAATCTAGTAAAGTTTGCATCTATTCTTACAGACAGGTACAGAACTGCTGCGAGAAGTGGTTTAGGCGCAGTTATGGGATCAAAAAATTTGAAAGCAGTAGCAGTTAGAGGCTCGAACAGCGTAAGAGTTTTTGACCAAGAAAAATTCTGGAAACTGTTAGAGGAAATGTGGAGGAAATACGACGAAAACCCTTTTACTGCAAACATAAAGAAGTACGGCTCTATGATTTTAGTGGATGGGATGAACGAGATCGGGAGGTTTCCAACAAAAAACCATCAAACAGGAGTTTTTCCAACGGCTCATAAAATAAACGCTGATGCTGTCGTTGACGGGTATAAAATAGGGAGTAGAGCTTGCTTTGGATGCTATTTAGGGTGCGAAAGTTTTTTAAGAATAAAATCGGAGAGGTTTTCAAGCATTTTAGGAGATAATCCCGAGTACGAGACCCTTAACTCCTTAGGCGGAAGATGCTGGAACGATGACCTTGAAACGATCCTTTACATGAACTGGCTCTGCAATCAATATGGAATCGATACGATCTCGACTGGGGCTGTTATAGCGTTCATGATGGAATTATGGGAAAAAGGAATAATCACTAGAGAGGATACAGATGGCTTAGAGTTTAGCTGGGGAAACAGAGAAACCATGGTTGAGGCTATTAGAAAAATAGCCTTTAGAGAAGGAATAGGAAACCTTTTGGCCGAGGGAGTTAAAACTATATGACACAATCTGGCAAAGGGAACACACAAATACGCCAATCAAGTAAAAGGCTTATAAAACCCATCCCAAGAAGGAAGAGCCCATAAATCGATGGCAATAGCCCACGCAACATCGCCTAGAGGAGCAGATCATTTAAGGCATTGTACTTTTTACGATGAAATAGGTTTTCCAGACGCTATCGTAAGTAGGTTTGGAAAACAATACTTGCCCGAAATGGCTGATAGGCTAGCGATCAGATATAAAGGAATATTGGCGAAAGGATGCGAAGATGCTGCGGCAATAATGAACGCATTACCTCTATGCGTCTCAGGTGGAACCTTTTGGCCACCGCTTATTTGGTGGGATGAAATGTCCAAAATTTACTCTACTGCTACTGGAATAAACTTAAGCTCTAATGATTTGAAAGTAATCGCTGATAGGATAGTTAACTTGAAAAGAGCCTACAACATAAAGCATTGTCTATCTAAAAAAGATGATACTTTACCCGAAAGATTTTTAAGAGAACCTTTACCTGAAGGACCTCCAAAAGGTCATGTTGTAGATCTGGAACCGATGTTAAATGAGTATTATAGAGAAAGAGAGTGGAGTTTAGAGACTGGACTCATTCCAAGGAGCAAGCTTGAAGCTTTGGGGCTAAAGAGTGTTGCAGATGAGCTTGAAAAAATCGGAAAACTTCCTCCATGAACTCCAAAGTTTTGAACTCATTTTTCGAACTCAGGTAAAACTTCTCTACGAATTTGTTTCAGTTGATCGAATATTCTTTCGGGGTGGACGGAAGGCTCAAAAACAAAGTAATGAACTCCAACCTTTATGAACTCTTCTATAATTTTTACCCATTCCTCTGGAGTTCCAAAGATTCCAAACCTCTTTCCTTCTCTAAACTCTGGTCTTTCCGCGTATAGCTTTTTAACATTCTCGACTTTGCTTTTATCAGAATCTATGTATGAGATAAAGCATGCAGCGAAAGTAAAATCCTTTAAGTCGATACCGTATTTTTTCGAGTATTCTTTAATCTCTTCTACGCCCTTTGAATATGAACTTAAAGATAGAGACCAAGGAATCCACCCATCTCCTAATCTAGCAGCCAACTTTTTAATCCTTCTTAAATTCCCCCCTATCCAGATGGGCAATCTTTGCTGGATTGGCCTAGGCCAAAATGGGGCTTCGTTCAATGAATAGTACTTTCCATGAAATGTTATTCTTCCAGTCTCAGTCCAAAGCTTCCTTAAAGCGTTTATTCCCTCAGCCAATTTTTCAATTCGAATCGATAGAGGATCCCAAGGAATGCCATAAGATATGAACTCGTTCTCATGCCATCCAGCTCCTAAGCCTAGAATGCACCTTCCTCCAGAAATTATGTCTACTGTAGTTACCGTTTTTGCCAAAGAGCTTAAAGGACGAAGAGTTATAGGCGTAACGCATGTTCCAAGCTTAACTCTTTTCGTGATGCTCGCAAACCCAGCCAACAAAGTCCATGCATCCGTTTGCCCTTGCTTTCCCGCATCTGTTGTTAAAAGAGCTGGATGATCGCTTGGAATGAATAAATGGTCTGGGACCCATATTGAATCGAAGCCTAAGTTTTCAGCCTCCATCACTATTTTTGACAAAATTTGAAAGGGATGGATAGTGGAAATCGGTAAGAAAATTCCAAAATTCAATACAGAACTTCTTGATAAACTTCTCATAATGAAACCTTTTTTATATTTTATACTACTTAACAAGCTTATAAAAGCTTATAACTTTTTATTAAAATCTTTTACTATATTTTAAAAGCAAGAAAGCTCTAGAGAAAAGCTGTAGTCAGCTCATCTTCGAGTGTTAAAAATGATAGATTCCCACTGCCATATTACTCATGGAGCGTTTGATTTGGATAGGGACTTGGTGATTCAAAATTCAAAGAGAGAACTGAGAGCAATTATAACTTGCGCATCAAGTTTGGATGAATTAAAGTTTGCTTTAAAGCTCTCTGAAAAATACCCAAAATTCATTCATGTAACAGCGGGAATTCATCCAGTAGATGCCGCTGAAATGAGCAACGAGGAATTCGAAGAATTTCTTAGCTTTATAGAATTGAATAAGGACAAAATTGTAGGAATTGGAGAGGTAGGATTAGACTACAAGTATGAAAGAATATGGGATAAACAGTTGAGAGTATTTAATGAGATGCTGCATATGGCTGAAAAACTTGATTTGCCAGTTATAATTCATTCGCGAGGCACAACTGCACAAATTGTGGAAATGCTTCCCTCTTTCAATCTTAAAAAGGTGCTGTTGCACTGGTTCAGCAATCCAATAAGTGTGTTGCCTAAGGTTGTTGAAAATGGATACTATATTACTGAGGGACCGCCGACAGCTTATTCCAATGGCATACGCGAAGTCGTTAAACGAATACCTCTAGCTAATTTGCTAACAGAAACAGATGGACCTGTTCGCTACTGGAAAAACCCCTTTAAGGGCAAAAGGACCACGCCTGCCTTTATTCCAACAGTGGTTAA
>JAWCQS010000058.1:0-5571 GCA_038869655.1 Bathyarchaeia archaeon
AATCATATCGAATGCTGGAAATTCTGAATAGCCTCCAAGCTTTATGATCGATATTGGTTTTATGGACTCAACGAATTCTTTTGAAATCCCATAATCCTCCACATGAGGGTCTTTCTTTAAATCTTCTAAGGCTTGATAATCGAAGGGCGCATGCCCGGGTACGGACATAACGATTCCAGTACCGTTTTCAGGATCAACGAATTTGGCTGGAAAAATCGGAACTTTTCCGCTAACTGGATTTTTAACAAATTTTCCTACTAAGGCTAGGCCTTTGAAGCTTTGTTTCATGGAGACGTTTCTATCCAAGTATTTTAATTTTTCAAAGCATTTTTGGCTAATAATCCAGCTCTCTCCATCCACTTGAGCCTTCACGTAATCAGCTTCTGGGTTTATCCATATGTTAGTGACTCCAAAGATAGTTTCAGGCCTTAAAGTAGCTGTGAGTATAAAGTGTTCGTTTAAAGGAAATTTTATAAGCGTATACTCTCCTATCTCTGGCTCAACATCCCCCATGGTATCGTGTTGGCCTACTGGATTTTCGCAATTCGGACACCAACCAACTGGGTGGCTTCCTTGAATGATGTAACCCTTTTCTTTGAGCTTTTCAAACTGCCATTCGATGAAGCGACTGTAGTGGGGATCTATCGTTGTGAATTCTCTTCTCCAGTCTATCGAATAGCCGATTTCTTTCATTCCTTGCTTTATCTCATTATGAAAGTATTTAGCTATGCTTATCGGTTCTTTAAATTCTTTGATTTTTTCTAAAGGAACTTTATAGATTTTTATGAAGGTTTCGAGCAGTTCATGATCGTTTGCTGAAAGCCTTTTTGCCATCGCTAGGATTGGAGTCCCGGTATAGTGGAATCCCATTGGCAGTAGCACGTTATACCCTTTCATCCTTCTATATCGAGCATGAACATCGGCTATGGTATAAGTTCTTCCATGCCCAATATGCTGTGGAGAGTTGGGATATGGGTAAGCTACAGTTAAGAAGAACTTCGGTCTGGATGGAGCTTGATTTGCTTCAAAAACCTTTGCTTTTTCCCAGCGTTCTTGCCATTTACTTTCTATGCTTCTCCAATCAACCAATGAAATCACTTCCTAGGCCTATTCCTCTTTAAAATTCCTTCCAGTATTTTCTCCGCTAAACTGGGTATTTCTCCTACTTTTTCAGTATAGGAGCTTCCCCCTTGCCCAAAAAAAGGCTTTCCGCTACCGCTACCACCTATGGCTCTGGCCAGTTCTGAAGTCATCTCACCCGCGTTAACTCCAGATTTTACAGCCTTATCGCCTACTTTGACTATTATTCTGGCATTATCGTTTACCAAGTAAAGGACTGCAACTAGAGATGGTTCTAAATCAGACATCTTATTAGCGAGCATTATTAGCTCATCCTCATGCCTATCAGTGAATTCGCGAACGATGAGCTTAAAATCTCCTATTTTTTTGGAATTGAACAAAAGGTTTTTGGCTTCTATGCTTGCCAGGCTAAGTTTTAACCTCTTAACTTCTCTTGTAAGATTCTTCTCCCTTTCGATCAACCCGCTTATAGATTCTTCCAGCCTTTCAGGCTGGATTTTCAATAAGCTCACTATCCTTTCAAGCTTCGTTTCCCTTTCTTGAACGTTCGATAACGCGGAAAGGCCATGAGTGAATGTTATCCTTTCCACACCATCCTGAATTCTCTCGGTTTGCAATATCTTCACTAATCCAACTTCACTGGTAGATTTACAGTGAATTCCTCCGCAGGCCTCCACATCCCAATCACCGATTCTAACAACTCTGATTTCAGAGCCTGGCACAACTCCTCCTTGATAAAGCCTGAACCCATAAGTTTTTTCTGCTTTCTCTCTAGGCATCAGTTCTATCTCGACTGGGATGTCTTGCATAATAACTTGGAACGCCAACTTTTCGATAGTTTTTACGTCGTTTTCTCCTAATCTTTTATAATGGGTTATATCCAGCCTACTTTTTTCCAGTTCCAGTTGAGAGCCCGCTTGCCATACATGGTTTCCAAGTACGCGTCTAGCAGCTCCTAAAACTATATGGGTAGCCGTATGATGCTTCATCAAGCTTTCTCTTCTATTCCAATCGATTTTACAGTTCACTGAGTCCCCTTCTTTTATTCCTTTTCCTTCAACTGCATGGACCACTATATTTCCAATTTTTTGTGTGTCTATAACCTTTGCATGAGATTCCTCAGAACTCAGAACTCCAGTATCTCCTCTCTGCCCTCCTCCTTCGGGATAAAAACATGTTTGATCTAGAATCACATACTTATCGTCTATCACTTTTAATACATTAGCTGAAAATCTTTCCATGTAGGGAAATTCATAATAAAGCAACTTCGTAGGAGGTAAACCTCTTAATATCTCCTCAAGTATTTTAGTAGGACCTCGCTCCTCACGCCCTACAGTCGGTACATGACTTTGAGCTAAAATCGAGAAAAAATTTTCAGGAATCCTCACTTTTATGCCTTCTTTAGAAGCACTCTCTTCAACCAGTTCAGGCACTAGTCCATTAGATTCGTACAAGCTGATCAATTGCTCTGTTGAAATCTCTTTCTTTCCTTTTTCGCTTAATTCTTTGGATAGCCTCTTTACGATCTTAAGCCCCTTATTTACCGTTTCATAGTATTTCTTTTTTTCGATGTCCAGAATTTCAAAAATGTAGTCACTGGCATCTTTTAAAGCTGGGAAGTCCTTGGACCAGAAGGATATCTGAGCCTCGAGTAAATCCTCCAGCTTTTTTTCTATTCCTAAAGGCTTTGAAGCTCTCATTATTCTTCTTAACAAAAGTCTTGCTAAATAACCTTCTCCTACATTGGATGGAACTATTCCCTCTGAGAGTAAAAATACTAAGGCTTTTGTATGATCAGCTATCGCGTAAGCGTTTTCAATGGATGAAAAAATTTTTTTCAATTCGAAAAAATCAATGCCAAGTTCTTCAGAGACTTTTTCACTTAAAGTTTTTTTATCAAAGCCTTCTAAAAGTGCTGAGGCTGAAAGCTTTGTATGGCTGGTGATGAGTTTTTCATCTACCTTTAGCCCTGAAAATTCAAGTATCTTGTCCAGTATAGGCTCATAAACCGCATGAAAGCCGCTCGGAGAGCCTTTAGAAAGCCAAGTCCATCTCTCAATTCCATAACCAGTATCGACGGTTTTTATTGGCATTTCAACGAACCTATCGTTTATCGATTTATATTTCATAAAAACCAGAGTAGAAATTTCAAGCCCGCCAATGCAAGCTTCTACATCGGGGCCCGCGTTGCCTCCACCAGACCAAAAGTGCTCTTTATAAGTGATGAGATCAGACTCAACTCCCAGTTCCTTCGTCAATAGTTCATGATGGAATCTTACGGTTTCATCTTTCCAATATACTTTTTTATCAGGATAATTGAATGCATGAGATCATCACATCTCGAAAATAACCAAATTAATACACGCCGTAGGACCTACGTTATCTATTTCTGTAAAGCGTAAACATGGTTGGCTGATCACTAAGGGATTTGCAGGGGGCGGAGTTATACCTTCAGTTACATAAGGTTGAAAATCGTAAATCGATGCACCCACAAAATACACATCGTCTCTCCATCTAGCTACAACCGGATATGGTTTAATAACCTCATGACCGTTTTTTTCGAAAAAGGACAGAAAAGTCTTCCTCATCTCGTTCAATTCGAAACTTTTACGAGTTAGCCTATTGCCAATAAACTTATATTCTTCGCATGGTGCATCACCACAGTTTTCACGATCAATATCTTGAGTCCAGAAGTAGCTTCCACAAGTTTTACACCTTTTTCTAACAAAATTGTTTTCCTTGAAAAATGGAATCGAAAATTCTTCCTCTTTAATTTCCATTAATTTTAAGCTTCCTCCATCGATAAAGGGTTAAGGATTTTAAAATTCTAGAAAGTTACAAAATTAAAATAAGGCTTTTAGGCTAAATCTCGTTTAACCAAAAAGAGCCCCTAATCCAGCTAGAGCTTCCTCCTCAGCTTTTTTCTCTTCCTTCTTCTTTCCCTCCTTTCCCTTTTCTTGCGAAGGAGTTGAAACAGGAGTTGGCATCGGAGCCGGAGCTACGAATCCTGTAGCGCTTGACTTCAGCACTTCTTCGATGTTAACTTCCTTCAGAGCCGCAACTAAAGCCTTGACTCTAACTTCTTCAATGTTAACTCCCGCTGCCGAAAGTACTTTCTTAACGTTTTCTTCAGTGATGGGTTGAGAGGCTGAGTGAAGGAGCAATGCCGCATAGATGTATTTCATTTATCGATTACACCCCCATGTTATGTTAATTTCCTTCCATTTCTTAACTAATCTCTTTTTGATAAACTTTCAAACTAAGATATATTCATTTCTATTGGCGTTAAGAGGATAACTTAGTGGATAAGCTCATCGCTTGCCAATGGGCCTTTTGAGTTATAGGGGCTATGTTTTCCTCCGTGAAATATTCAGCCTCCACTGATAATTGCATTGCTCGAGTATAAGCCTTACTTAATATTGGTTTTAAAGTTTCTCTAGTTGGATAATTCATTTCAACTGCTAAACCAAAAGCCTCTGAATAAGCCTGAGAAATGTCCCTTCTATAAATTTCTACATCGAGCTTTAAATCCTCAGGCCCCAAGATAGATCCCTCCTCGTAGGCATAAAGCAATTCAAGGCCAACCTCTATGGGTTTTATTCCTAATTTACTCAATATGGAGGCCAATTTAGCTGAAATCAAATCACCCTTTTTGGCAGCTACGGTATCCTCAACTATCATTATGCTTCCAGATTCTATTTTAGCTGGAATCTTGAGCTCATTAAAATCGCTAATTATAGGTCCTGGCGAGAACCCAGTGTTTCCAGCTGGAACAACTATATCGTTCATGGCTATGTCTCCCGGTTTGGCAAAAACTTTAACCTTACTTTTGCTAAGTAAAATTGAAAGTTCGAAAGCATCTATGTTAGTGAACAAAAGTATGTTCGATCCCTTCAATGCTTTGTTCAGTCCTTCCAAACCATGTTTTTTATTCCTTAAATCATCGATAGCTTTTTGAATCAGTGTGTTTTTAGAGACTAGAATTTCAACTTTTCCATAAAGCTTTTTTCTGAGCTCTTGAATTTGAGAAGACCTTGCTTTATGAAGGTTTCCAACCGCTATTACTCTGTAATCCGTCATAAGGGTTTTGAGCTTTTCTAGAGTTTTCTTTTTCCATTCTGGAACTTTTCTGCTGATCAATGTTATGTTTCTCCTCAGATCTTTACTTTTATAGGAGGACCCATACTCGTTTTTAAGATTACCCCTGCAATGTTCTTGAATCCTTTTTCAAGCTTGCTTTCAACCTTAGAAATCACTGCTTGAATGTTTTCCATTATTTCTTCGTCGGGCATGTCTTCAGTAGCAATCATGCATTGAATTTGAAGTTGATCCTTAGTTTTAATCCTTACCATCCTTCTATGGCGTTTTATCACATCATCTATTGAGGCATTCAGTGAAACTGGCGTTGGCATTTTTCCACGCGGGCCTAAAATGGGTCCGATAGTTTTACCGATTAAAGGCATCAAAGGTGCCTCGGCTATGAAAAAATCA
>JAWCQS010000059.1:0-5546 GCA_038869655.1 Bathyarchaeia archaeon
CATCAACAGTAATTATCGTTCCGTTTTCTATGATTATGGCTTCACCCATTCGATCTTCACCGAGCTCGTTATAATAAGCTTACGAGTCTTTTCTTTTTTAAGCCTAACCCTTATAGCATTAAAAGGAAGAATATTTAAATGTAAAAACTTTGGAATGGAATACGGTAGAGATTCGAATACTTGCGTGAAAATAGCCTATAGGCCAATGAGCCCCATGGAATGGAGAAGCTTAAAGCCGTGAATAGCTCACAAAGGAGCCAAATACGCTACAATATCGGTTAAGGAGATGTTGGAGGAATTTAAGAAGGTTTGGATTTAAAATTTAACCCCAAGGTTTTCAAGATCTTTTTTAACCCTTTCATAGATTTCAAGCCATTCTTTTGTAGGTTTCATGGATTTGACATCATAGCACTCATTGAACGTTTTGCCTACGGGCGGGTCCTTAAATTTATCTTCATACTTTTTAACTAGCTCTTTCACAAGTTCGTTAGCGTTCTCTCTTTTCATACCTAGATAAGCTTTTCCTACTTCGGCATAAAACCCAGATTCAAGGCCTGTATATTTATCCATCTCTTTCGTAGCTCTTCCAACTATCCCAGGCCCTAGATTTATGCCTGATACCACGGATAAGGCTACAGCAGCTCCTTCATAGAGGATCATCTCTGTGCATGGACCTGCAGAAGCAAAGCACTCACTATGAGTGACGATTTTAGTATTCCTCACAATGGCTTGCCCAGCCACGTTATGACACCAGATGCTTAGCCTATTACTTTTGTTGTTATAATGTATATGTTGGCAATTTAATTCTTGAAAGCTTGCTTGATTTATAACCAAGTTTGCCAAATGATGGGCTACACATGAAACAAGGGTTTCTTCAGCTCCTCTGGTGAATCCGCCTATCAGTTGGTCGGAATAGGCGAAAATGGGCCTCTCACACTCGAGATAGTGCTTTATTTTGCTTAACATGTTAAAAGAAATCTTCATAGGATAGATTATACAAGCCAACCCAGCATCAGTAGAACGAAAGCCATAGTTTGGATTAAAGCTGGCAGCATCAGCAGCGGCCCATTCAAAACTACTACCTATCAGGCATAGTCCAGGGCGTCCAGCTCTAGAGGCTGCTTCTCTCATCCAACGGGCCTCGCATTGCGCTGCATGGATTTCTACCGGAGAGTGGCTAACTATGGGCATACCTTCTATTTCGGTGAGAGAGCCAGCGCATAGCATGTCTACGCCGGGCTCCATAGCAATACTAGTAAGGATGTTTAAGTAATTTTCTGAACTACAAACTCCGCCAGCAAGAGCACCTATAACAGTTGGAGGCTTTTTGTCCTCAATACTCCTAAAGCCTACTTCTCGAGCTTCTCTTCACGAACCTAAAATAGATTTTTCAGTTAGGGAATTTTAGGCTTCTTTTAAATCTTACTCATAGATTTCTATAATCCTTCCAGTATCAGTGCAATAAACTCCTAAATCAAGTATTAAATCGTAAGCGGCTTTGAATACGCTATCAGCTAAATCGTTATCTGAAGGGATAAGAACTTCAGGATCACGCCTTATATCGTACTCATTAACTAATTCTTTAAGCCTATTCGGAAGCAATTTAGCCTCAAAATCACTTTCCTTCACGAGCGAGCCTCTCCTTGATCGCTCAACTATATCAAAAAGCTTAAAGGTTCCTAAAACCAATTTATACTAAACTCCTCTACGCGTTTTTAAAAGCCCCTCGATCTTTAAAACTCCATCATTTGCATTTTTTCCATAGGCATCCGCTCCAATCTTTTTGGCCCATTCCTCCGTAACTGGGGCGCCTCCGACTATGACTATATATTTATCTCTTAACTTCAAATCTTTAAGTATGGATATAACTTCTTCTTGCTTTATCATCGTCGATGATAGTAAAGCCGATAGCCCAATAATGTTTGCATTAACTTCTTCGGCTTTTTCAACGAACTTTCCTGATGGAACATCTTTCCCTAAATCATAGACTTTAAATCCATTAGCCTTCAATAAAGCGATTACTATGTTTTTTCCAATGTCATGGATATCTCCTTCAACAGTTCCAATAACCACTGCGCCCTTACTAGCTCTCGTATCCTTTTCGGGTAAATTTTTTTCTAATATTTCTACAGCCCTACTCATGGCTTCAGCCGCGATCATCATGTCGGATAAAAATAATTCCAATTTTTCGAATTTATCTCCAACTTCCCTTATGCCCTTAGATAAGCCCACCTCGATCGCTTCAAGTGGATCTATGCCTGAATCTATGGCCTCTTTTGCAGCAACCTCAGCAGCTTCTGTATCTCCATTTATAACTGAAGTTCTTAACTTTTCTAAAATTTCATCCCTCTTCATGTTTCAACGCGCTCAAAATTGTTATTAGGCTAAAGGAATATATAAGTTATAGAAACATAAGGGTAGCGAAGTTTGAATATTGGAGCGAATCGATTTTGATGCGTTAAATTTATAATTAAAAACTTTGAATAGATAACCTAAAAAGCCTTAGGTCGATTGCAAACCAATGCCCATAATAGAAGTTGAAGATCTATGGTGGAAGTATGAAGGAAGCGATGAATGGATACTTAAAGGCATTGACTTAAAAATAGAAAAGGGAGAATTCTTAGCGATTACTGGGCCTAGTGGAGCAGGAAAGACAACATTATGCATGTGTCTCAACGGTTTAATACCACATTCCAATCCAGGAGTGATAAAGGGGAAAGTTACTGTCTCTGGATTAAATGTAAGAAATAATTCCCCATCAGAACTTTCGGAAAAAGTTGGAATGGTTTTTCAAGATCCGGAAAGTCAATTCATAGGGATGTCAGTCGAAGAAGAGATAGTATTCGGTCCTGAAAATCAAGGCTTGTCAAGAGAGGAGATGAAGGAAAGGCTTGACTGGGCTTTGAGAGCCGTTAGGATGGAGGATACTTTGAATAAAGCCCCCTACGAGCTCTCAGGTGGGCAAAAGCAAAGAGTTGCTATAGCTTCAGCATTAGTCATGTTGCCAGAGATATTGATATTGGACGAACCGACATCTGAACTTGATCCCGTTGGAAAAGCTGAAGTTTTCTCAGTGATTTCAGATTTAAGGAAAAACATGGAAATGACAATAATGCTCGTCGAACATGAGACTGAAGAAATAGCCCAATACGCCGATCGTGTTGTTTTGATTGAATGGGGAAAGATAATCATCGATGAAAAGCCTAAAGAATTTTTTAAACAAGTTAACAGATTGAAAAAGTTTGGAGTTGATCCCCCTCAAGTAACTGAGCTTACTTCCTTGCTAATTCATGATGGAATATTCGCTGGTGAGCCGGCATTAACTCTTGAAGAAGCTTATGAAGAACTCTCGAATCTATTAAAAAGGAGAAGAGGTCTGTCTAAATGAGTGAGGGCGCTAGGAAACCGATAATAATCGTGAAGAATTTAACTCATGTTTATCCCGACGGCACTTTAGCGCTGGATGGAATTAACTTGGAAATCTATGAGGGAGAATTCATTGGAATCATAGGGCAAAACGGGTCTGGAAAAACTACTTTGGTTAAGCATTTTAATGGGCTTTTAAAACCTACAGAGGGAGAAGTACTTGTGGATGGCGTAGATACCAGAAATCTCACGATAGCACAATTATCAACCAAAGTCGGTTACGTATTTCAAAATCCTGATCATCAAATATGCCAATCTACGGTTTTTGATGAAGTGGCATTTGGACCCAGAAACCTTGGGTTAAGTGAAGGGGAAGTTAAAGAGCGTGTTCAATCAGCTTTGATGGCCATTGGGATTGAAAAACTTTCGAGAAGGCATCCGCTCCTCGTAAGCAAAGGAGAAAGACAGAGGATTGCTGTGGCAAGCGTACTAGCTATGAGGCCAAAAATTCTGATAATCGATGAGCCAACAACAGGACAAGATTATAGGCAAAGTAAGGAAATCATGGATTTGGTTTATGAGCTAAACAAAGAAGGAAGGACTGTGATCGTAATATCGCATAACATGAAGTTAATAGCCGAGTACGTTCAAAGAGTTATAGTGTTCTCTCAAGGAAAGGTAATCCTTGATGGGTCTGCACGTCACGTGTTTTCTCAGCATGAAATCCTAAAAAAAGCATTCATAAGATCTCCTCAGATAACAAGATTGGCGAGGATGCTTATGGATTATGGTATAAAACCTGACATCCTTTTTGTTCGTGAAATGTACGAAGAATTCAAAAAATCCTTAGGTTAAACTTCTTATGGGATGAAAAATGTCATTTACTAGAACATACATCCTATACGTTCCAAAAGATTCAATAATTCATAGATTGGATCCTCTAACAAAGCTTACAGTGCTATTTACGTTAACCCTTCAAGCTGTTATAGTTCGTGAACCCATTTCGAATACATTAATTTTCATAGCCTCTATCATCGTATACCTTATATCCAAATTGCCCTTAGAAACGGTGACAAACTTTCTAAAATACTGGTTATTCGTGTTTTTATTAGCATTCATAACGTATGGCTGGTCTTATAGAAATGAAGGGTCTCCACTATTGAACCTTGGTTTGTTTCACCTCACTGATGTTGGAATTCTTCTCTCTATTTCAATAATCCTTAGGCTTTCATCTATCCTTATACTTGGGTTGATGTTTTATTCCTCTACAACACAAAGGGATGTGATCACAGGACTTAGAAAATTAAGACTTCCAAATGCTGCTATTTTTGCTTTCGCTTTAGCGATTAGAAATCTATCAATCCTGTACGATGATTACAGAAGGATAAGGGATGCTCAAATGGCTAGAGCGACAGAATTTGAGAAGGGAAACTTTTTAGTACGATTAAGAAAAACGTTGATGCTACTAATTCCTCTCGTAGTAATTGCTTTAAGCAGAGTTGGTACTATAAGTTCTTCAATCGAAGCTAGAGGCTTTAAAGTTAAGGGAGGTAAGAAAAGAACATTTTATTATACGACAAAAATGACATCCTTGGATTACGCAATAAGTTTTATTTTGCTAGTTGAAACTGCAGCAGTCATTATCCTTACTTTTTACGGCTATTTTAACATAGATTGGTTTATGCGTATTTTTTAGAAAAAGAAAGATCTCTTAACGATAACGCCGAAAGTGTTAAATATGTCAAGCAGAATTTGTGTTTGTCAAATAAATTCTAAAAATTAGGAGGGAAAGATTATGACAGAAGAGGTTGTACGCCCCAGAGGAATTCGTCCAATCCATGTGGTTCTTATAGCGATAGTTGCGGCTATAAATACTATAGCCTCAGCTACTTCAGCAATGGTACAGCCCTTTCCTGGAATAGCCTTCATCTATCTTCCTCACGGCCTCATGCCAGCACTTGGCGTATGGTTCGGTCCATGGGCGGTAATCGGTGGGATACTCTCCGGAGTTCTTTATAGTCCTTTTTGGGGAATGCCTCTCCATTTTGGCTTCATAAGTGGGTTTAGTGATGCTTGGTTAGCCTTAATATCTTGGATTGCGTTTAAAGCATTAAAAGTTAATCCAGAATTAAAAACTATAAAGGATTACTTAGCATATCTCGTGTTCATAGTTTTGATTG
>JAWCQS010000060.1:0-5488 GCA_038869655.1 Bathyarchaeia archaeon
ATTTTTTTAGTAGCGCCAAAAGAGATAAGGATAAAAAGAGTTTCGGAAAGAGACCGCACGAGTATAGAAGAAACTGAAAAGAGAACATTTTTGAGAGAAGAACTCGAAAGAGAGAGGTACAAAAGATATTATGGAATAGATCTAAACGATGTTTCAATTTACGATGTAATAGTAGATACTAGCCTGATGGATATAGACGGAACAACTGATTTCCTTATATCAGTGATAAAGAAGTTCATGGAGAAAGAAAAAATTATAAAATAGGAAAATTGTTGCCCTTTCACAACTTTTACTTTATTAAAATTTTTCAGCTCGATAAGGAACTCTATCCATAAAGTTTATATTCAGTCAAGTACCGATATGTTTATATAAACATATCGGGATGTTTAAATGAATGAATCGAAAAAGATTTTTTTCCTCTTGATTTTAGGAATCGTTGGTACGGGAATCCTTATCGCCTATGAGCATTTGCAACCTCCCAGAAGACAAGCTCTGATTTTGGCTACAACCACGAGCACTTTTGATTCAGGTCTTTTAGATCACTTAATACCAATTTTCGAGGGAAAGTACGATATTAAAGTTAAAATTTTATCAAAAGGAACTGGCGAGTCTATAGAAATAGCCAAAAGAGGGGATGCAGATGTGATTTTGGTTCATGCTAGGCAGTTGGAGGAAGCCTTTGTGAGTGAAGGGTACGGAGTGCATAGAGTTGGAGTAATGTATAACGACTTTATCATAATAGGTCCAAAAAGTGATCCGGCTGGAATAAGGGGCTTAACAGATGCCTCTCTCGCGTTCAAAAAAATCTTTGAGGCGGGTAGTAGGGGAGATGCGACCTTTATTTCGAGAGCCGATAACTCAGGAACCCACAACAAGGAGTTAAGCATATGGACCAAAATTGATGTTAAACCTTCAAGCAAAACTTTTTCATGGTACCTTGAGGCTGGAGCGGGAATGGGAGCAGTATTGCGTATGACTGACGAGAAGGGAGCTTATGCCCTGACTGATAGAGGAACTTGGCTGGCCTCTAAAAATCGATTGGGTAATCTAGCGGTGATGGTGGAGGGTGATACGATTCTATTGAATCCTTACGCGGTTATACCCATTAACCCTGAGAGGTACCCGCAGCGAAACTATAAGATGGCTCTTGCCTTTGTAAAGTTCTTGATTTCGGAGGAGGGACAAGAACTGATAGGTAATTTTGAGAGGGGGGGCGAAACATTATTTTTTCCGATAGCTAGGGATTATAATAAGGCGCATGAACTTGGTTTTCCAAATCAAGAACGCGAAGTGAGATGGTACGATTCTATAGATCCTTTCGCCCTGATTCTCACTTTCTCATCAAGGTTAAGAAGCGGACCAGCTTCTTAAAAAAGGCAAAAAGTCTATTTTCCATTTGATATAGGGGGAAGAGTTTAATTGGACCCGATCATTGAAGGTCTAATCAAGGCTTTTTGGTTGCTAATTTCTCTTGATCCAGAAGTCTATAACATTATGCTCTTAACATTGAGAGTCTCAGGTACAGCCGTTATTGTCGGAGCTTTACTTGGAGTACCCATCGGAGCAATGGTAGCGCTTAGGGATTTCGTTGGAAAGAGCTTCTTTGTAAGCATAGTTAATACGTTGATGGGGCTTCCTCCAGTCGTAGTTGGGCTATTCGTTTATCTCTTACTTTCATCATCTGGGCCCTTAGGTCCGCTACAACTCTTGTATACGCCCACAGCTATGATAATAGCTCAATTGATTATGGCTTTACCCATCGTTGTTGGAATCACGACCTCAACCGTAAGTTCTGTGGATAAAACAATTCGCGATAAGGCTTTATCTCTTGGAGCTACGAGGTTACAACTCGCGCTTACGATCTTGAGGGAAGCAAAGCTCGGACTTTTAACAGCGATCATTGTCTCGTTTGGTGCCACCATATCTGAAGTGGGTGCAGTGATGATCGTTGGAGGAAACATTAGATGGACAACAAGAGTCTTGACCACAGCAATCGTGTTTGAAACAGAGCTTGGTGAATTCGCTATGGCTATAGCCCTTGGAATGATCTTGCTCTTACTAGCATTTATAGTTAATTGGGTATTAACGCGAATGCAATGGAGTGGGTTGAAAAAGTAAAATGCCGTTCATTGAAACTCAAGGTTTAACTAAATTGTATGGTGAAAAGGTTGCTTTAAGAAATATCAACATGAAAGTTGATAAGGGCGAACTCTTAGCTGTTGTTGGCCCAAGCGGAAGCGGTAAAACTACACTTTTAAGACTGCTTGATCTTCTCGATGAGCCGAGTGATGGTAAAATAATTTTTGATGGTGTTAATACATCTTGTCCAGAAAAAGAGAAATTACTTTTGCGCAGACGAATCGGAATGGTATTCCAACAAAGTGTCATGTTTAACACCTCAGTCCAAAATAATGTCGCTTATCCCCTTCGGATCAGAGGATTGAAAACTAATATTGACGAGAAGGTGAATGAAACTCTTGAGCTTGTTGGGTTAAGGGGCTTTGAAAAAAGGAATGCTGTGACTCTTTCAGGCGGAGAGATGCAACGAATTTCTTTAGCTCAAGCCTTGGTTTTCGAACCTGAGCTGCTGCTCCTGGACGAGCCTACAGCCAACCTCGATCCTAGAAACGTGAGCATTATCGAAGAAATCATATCTAAAGTTAATCGCGAACGCGGAGTAACCGTCGTGATGGCTACACATAACATTCTCCAAGCAGAACATCTAGCTTCAAAGGTGGCGATCCTTCATGAAGGAAGACTTGTCGAGATCGGAGACGTAGAGGAAATATTCAGGAAGTCAGATTTCTTGGCAAGCTTTACAAGGCTCTGGAACATCTATTCAGGTCAAGCTTACGCGCTTGAGGATGAGCTTGCTTTAATTGATTTGGGTGATGAAGTCAAGATTGAGGCAATAACCCAGAAGAGAGGAAGCGTAACTGTCTTCATTAGGCCTGAAGAAATCATAATCTCGGTCGAACCGATTCGAAGTAGCGCTAGAAACATGTTGAAAGGAAAGATAATTGAAGTATCGGATTTGAACCAAAAAGTTCAGCTTAAAGTTGATGCTGGAAAAGAGTTTACAGTCGTGATGACGAAGAAGTCATTTAAAGAGATGAAGCTTAATCTTGAATCGCAAATATACTTGAATTTCAAAGCTTCATCAGTTCATATCCTATAAGCTAAGATTTAATCTTTGATAAAATCCATTTTCTTTAATTCCTCAGCTACACTTTCTAATCCAAGTTCTCTAAGCTTTCTCTCTCGTGGCAAGCCTGTTTCAACTTCCCAGCATCTCAACGCATAATACTCGCTTAGCATTTTCTCAAATTTCTTCTTTTCCAATCGCTCGCCTTTACCAGGCACAGATTTTATCGGCTCAAAAAATCTTTGAGGCGGTTTATCATCTTTTCTAGTCATGCCTTCTCTCACATTAAAAGCTTTTTCAACGTTTTGAATTCTTTCGCCAATTCTTAAGAGCTTCTCAGGCTTTAACGATTTACCTGTTGCTGTTGAATAAAGTTCTGAGAGATCTTTTAAATCTATTAAGTAGGGAGAACTCCACTGCGTTAAGGGATAGCATATGCCCATGCAGTCTACTATGGCTTTAAAATTCTCAAAGAATATTACTAACTTAGCTTTTCCTTCATATGCTTTTCTATTTCCAGCAGTAGGAATTCCAAAGAACTTTTCTCCCTCTTCTCTGGTTAATTCCCTCTGTTCGATAGCTGGAGAGCCCCTTAAATGGCAACATCCTCTTGTTGAAACTATTGAGCCGAGCGCCCAAGCTTTTGCAGTTCTCAGCCCTTCATAAAGCTCTTGTCCTTTTATGGTCATTGAATACTTCTCAGAGCCTTTACCAACGATTTTTGAAGCCCTCCAACTCCCTTCAGCAAGCAAGTCTCCAAACCCATCTCTATGAGCTATCTTTTTTATGAGTTCAAGAACAACTTCATAATTCCCCCATTTTAATTCAAGCCCGTCCGCATCTTTTTTATTAAAAATTCCTTTTTCATAACATTCCATCGCCCAAGCGATAACACCAGAAGTAGTGTCTACATCAAGGCCTAGTTGGCTACAAAGTATATGAGCCTTTATTATAGCTGGCAAATAATCTATATCTAACCTTGGCCCAAAATTATATAGCGTGTTAAGTTTAAACCCCTCTCCCTTCGTTCCAGCAAAAGGTCCTTCTTTAGCTTCCAGATAATGACTGCAATGAACAGGACAATTAAAGCATGCTAGCCTTCTTGTGGAGTGCCTTAAAATTTGCTCTACATGCGTCTTCTCTACTTTTTTAGGATCCCAAAATCCGTCTTGAAAATTACGCACAGGAAGAGCGCCTGTTTTGTTTTGCCCCTCTAACAGGAAAAGTGCGCAACCATATTCTATGTACATTTTCATATCATCGTTATTCGCGATTTTTTCCAGTAGCCTCTCCACTACTCGTATAAACTTATCAGGGTACGCAACCTCTATCTCCTTCTCTCCTTGAACTACTATCGCTTTCAAATTTTTAGAGCCCATAACTGCGCCCGTGCCACACTTTCCTGCAGCCCTCTCTCCATTGTTGATTATGCATGCGCCTCTGACCAAATTCTCTCCTGCAGGGCCTATGCTCGCTATTTGGATATCATCATCGTTTAACTCTTCCTTAATTAGGTCTTCGGTTTCCCACGTTGTCTTTCCCCATAAATGAGAAGCATCCTCAATTTCAATATGATTATCCTTTATCCATAGATAGCATGGCTTCCTAGACTTTCCTTGTATGACTATGTGATCGTAACCAGCAAACTTTAATTCAGGACCAAAATGGCCTCCCGCATTAGAGGAGCCTACACCTCCGGTAAGAGGGTTTTTTGCATCTACGCTATACCTACAAGCTCCAGGCGTGAGGGTCCCGACAAGAATGCCAGTACCGAAAATAAGACGATTTGCAGGATCGAATGGCCATATGCCCGGCTTAACTTCGTTGTAAAGTATCCATTGATTTATCCCTCTCCCTCCCAAGAACCCATCAGTATAATTCGATGTGGACTCTGTTAGAATCTTTCCGTTAGAAAGATTTATTCTTAAAATCTTTCCAGCGTAAGCATAAATCTCTTGCAAATTTTATCCCCTCACTAAAGCTTCTGTTGAACAAAATTTTACACAAAGAGGCTCCTTTTCTCCGGCGCATAAATCACATGGTTGATGCTTTCCTTCAGCCTTTTGATAGATAACTATTTCAAATTTTCCTTTTCTTTCAAATCGCTTAACTTGTATACTTGCAAGTTTACGTCCAAAAACTTTTTTATGATGAAAAAAAACAGGCGATTTCACAGGCTCGACAACCAGTACACTTCTCTGGAAAAGTCATTATCCGCATGAGGATTTATATTTCTTAATTTATTTAAAAGGTTATGGTGTTAAGTTTAAGATTATCTTTTGTATCAAAGCTATAAAATCTAAAGGTTTTTGGGATTGAGGGTTCCATCTTTGAAGGCTTGTC
>JAWCQS010000061.1:0-5457 GCA_038869655.1 Bathyarchaeia archaeon
GATATGGAGGTATTCTACACTATGTGCTCACATTCAAGAAACCAACAGCAGAAAGTTAACTCATGGAGCACAACGTCGCCTGACAGAGCGTATTCGGGTTCAGTGCTTCACTCCTCGCCCTCACATCGCTCGGGTCACTTAACAGCGGACATATGGCTACGTTTCACTCTGCCTAAATTTGGCAAAGCAGAACTTCGTGTGTCTGCAAACCGTTAGGCGACATTGCAATACAGTATTTAAAAGGTATTTATGTACCAAGAAAGAATATAACAGAGTAGAAGGCGATAGACATGCCAGAGGAGTATCCAAACAAAAGGGTATTTGAGTTGAAAAATGTTTGAAGGGAAACAAACCCAACGTGAAGCAATTACAAGAAAAAGTTGTGCGATATTTCTGCGACAGACCCAGTAACTTCCCTACTGGACGGCCGTATAACTGCTGTGAGAGTATTTTATTAACTTTGGCAGAGTATCTTGACATAGATTCTGAGCTGATTCCTAGGATTGGCACAGCGATAGGTGCGGGGGTCAGCCTGAATGGACTCCTTTGCGGTTCCATCTCAAGCGTGGCGATGGCTATTGGCATCAAATACGGCAGAAATAACCCAGATGAGGGCCCAGAACCTGTATGGAAAATGATGAATGAATACGTGGCTGCTTTCAAAAAGAGGTTTGGTTATGTAAATTGCAGGCAGCTCACTGGTTTGGACTTAAAGACGCCAGCGGGACTAAAAGAATATTTTGCAAGAGTTCATGATTACGAATGCACTGAGAGATTGAAATTTGCAGTTGAGAAGGCAGTGGAGATCTTTTCAAAGCAGGGTAAAGCATAGAAAGGCAACATCGCCTAACAGTGCGTATCTGGCTTTGGGGCCCCGCACCTCCGCCCAAATTCCCCGCTTCGTTCGGAACTTCAGATACGCTTGCCGTTATAGAAATTCTAAACCCCGCTCTTTGTAGTGTGAATAACAGAAAAACCCTTTAAGTTAAATTTTTATACCCCTCAACTAGGATTTTAAAAAAGATAAAAGTTTCAAGCGTTTATAAGCCTTCGGCTTTTAGTTGCCCATGGATAAACAAGTGATCAAGAATGAGTGAGAATGAAAGAGAACAAACTTTAAAACGTGAAGTGGGATGGTATGGATCCTTTTGCATGGGGTATGCTGATGTTGGTGCCGATATTTACATAGCTATAGGACTCGTTGCCTCCTACGCTGCTGGCGCATCCCCGATCGCATTTCTCATAGCTTCTATCACGTATATATGCACTGGTTTGGCCTATGCTGAGTTGGCTTCAGTCTATCCTTATGCTGGTGGGGCTCATGTTTATGCCATGAAAGCCTTTAATGACTTTTTCGGATTTATAGCAGGCTGGGCGGTTATGCTTGATTATACCATAGACATCGCTCTTTTCTCACTAGCCACAGCAGGCTATTTAAGCTTCTTTTTCCCCTCAATTAAAACAGCTACTTTTAGCCTGAACTTTTTAGGGATCCAGATCAATTTGAACTGTTTGGGCATCGTAGCTTTTTTACTTGTAATGATGCTTTTGGTGATAAACATAATGGGAATAAAGGAGTCGTCCATTTTTAATGAAATTTTAGTTTCATGGGATTTAATAGTAGAATGTGCTCTGTTATTCTTAGGATTAATTTTAGCGTTTAGCATCTCTTCATTCCTAAGCCAACTAAAAACTATAGGAGCACCGATTCGATTTCCTAACATAAATTACGTATTCAGTGGGCTCAGCATAGAGTCTCAAAACTTTATCTATGGGATTACCTTAGCCATGACTTCTTTTATTGGAATAGAATCTATAGCCCAAGCGGCTGAAGAAACGAGAAGGCCAGATAGATGGATACCTAGGGCTAACAAGCTCTCAATAATTTCCGTATTAGTATTCGCCATAGGGCTTTCAGCAGTCGGTTTGGGCATAATTCCTTGGCAAGGCTTAGCTGAGGCTCAAGAAAACCCTATGGCTGCTATAGCAGGATCGATACCATTTATAGGAAAGTATCTTGCACCCGTCGTAGCCTTAACTGGTTTTGCCATCTGTTATGTTTCAACGAATACTGGAATCATAGGGGTTTCTAGAGTAACTTTTTCGATGGGTAGGTTTAAACTAATGCCCAGATGGTTCTTTAAAGTGCATCCAAAGTATAGAACGCCTATCCGTACTATAGTGATTTTTGGTTTGATAGGCGCATCGCTCGCCATGGTTGGTGAGCTGTATTTTGTCGCTGATCTTTACAATTTTGGAGCTTTGTTATCATACCTTATGGTTAACGTATCTTTAATAGCTTTGAGAAATCTTGAACCTGAAGCTTATAGGGCTTGGAAAGTTCCGATAGATTTGAAGTTAAAATTTAGGCGCAAGAACCTTAGCATTCCAGTCGTAGGCTTGATCGGCTCGATTTCATGCGCAGCGATATGGTTTTTAGTCCTAGCCTATCATCCAGCGGGTAGAGTTTTAGGGTTCGCTTGGATCATCTGCGGATTGATTATCTTTTACTGGTATAGAAAAGCGATAGGAATCTCCGTATTTTCAAACGAAACTGGTAGAAAAATAAAACCTGGAGGCTACGTATTTGATGCTCTAGTACTGATTAGGACTCCCGAGGATGAAAACACCGTAGTAAAATCTTTGAAAAGGGCATTGGATCAAAGGTTTAGGCTGACTTTGTTCAACATAATAGACCCTAATCAATATGGATTATCAGTTCAAAAACTAACCCATTATGAACAGATTAAAGCTTTAGAGAAAGAATCCTCTGTCGAATTAGGCAAAATTGCAAAGAAGTTAAAGTCTGAAGGTTTTGATTGTAGAGTAAAAATCGAGGTTGGACCTAGTGAAGAGATAATCGAACACGAGGCTGAATCTCCATCCAATGATTTGATAATATTAATAAAGAGAAAGACGCTTAAAGGAGATTTAGAGAAAGAAAGAGAAAAACATGTTTATGCCATGATTTCCAAGTATCCTGGAAAGATCATGGTAGTCAGGAGGGTTGAATAGATTGTTAGGAAAAATTTTGACGATAATAAACATATTCGTTGAACCTAAAGAAATCGATGATGTGGTGGAGGCGCTGATAAAAATGCCGGAGGTGGTAGATGTGTACGAGGTTACGGGAGAGTTTGATATAGTGGCACTGATAGAAGCGGAGAACATTTTTCATTTTAGAAATCTTTTGAAGAATAAAATTCTGACTATAAAAGGGATAAAAAGCACAGTGACTTCGGTGATACTCCATACTCATAAGAAGAGTGGGGAGCTCCTCGCTTGAAGGAAAAAATAGAGTATAGAACGAAGATTCTAATCCCCATCTCGAATTTCATAGATAAAGAAAAATTAATTCAGGCATTGCATATACTTTCAAAACTGGAGAATCCTTCAATAGTTTTGTTCCATGTGATAGAAATCCCTAGCACGACTGTTCCTATAGACAGCTCTATCTTGGATCAAGAAATCAAAGAAGCTAAAAAGATGCTCGATAACGTATCGAGATGGCTAAATGAGCAAAACTATAAATCTCTGATTAAAGTAGTAGTCGCTAGGAATGTCGTAGAAGGGATCGTAGAAGAAGCGAATTCCGGAGATTATGCTTTAACTTTAATGCTCAAAAGAAGGGTCAAGAAGGGATTAAAAAGTTTGTTCCATAAAAGCATCAGTGAAGCTGTTATCAGATCCGTAAGATGCCTCGTGATCGTCATGTTGGCTGAAAATGAGATCAAGATTTAAAAAATGCTAGAAGGATGAGGATTCCAATGCTTAATAAAGGATCGATTAGAGAATATGTTTGGAAATTGCTGGAAGAAAAAAGAATTTCTCTGTTTCCAAAACCTTTTGGGAGGATTCCAAATTTTATAGGAGCAGGGGAAGCGGCAAAAAATTTACGAAGTTTAAAAGAGTACTCAGGCGCTAGGGCAATTTTTTGTACTCCAGACTCCCCACAAAGACTAGTTAGGGAGTATTCGTTAAAAGACAATAAGCTATTGTTGATGGCTACACCACGTTTGAAAAAAGGGTTCATCCTTTTAAACCCAAGGGATATAGATCCTTCATCCTATTATGAGGCTTCTACTATAAAGGGAGCTTTTAGACATGGAAAGTTAATCGATCCTGGAAAAATAAAAATAGATTTTATGGTTTTAGGATCTGTAGCAGTTTCTTTCGACGGAAAAAGGATCGGTAAAGGAGGCGGATACTCTGATCAGGAGTATGAAATCCTAAAATTCTCTAAATCTATAACCGATAAAACTTTGATTGCAACAACAGTTCATGATCTGCAGGTTTTCGACTTTTTACCGTCGGATGAGTGGGATGTATCAGTCGACATTATAGTGACTCCAACTCGAATAATCAAGGTTGAAGAATGAGGATAACTTATGATCTACGTTTATAGAATTTATCATACTATGGGCTATTTTCCGACAAGGATCTTGCTCCTATCTTTCAGTTATCCTTGCTTACGTTGGTTAAGAATAGCTTGATAATGAAAAATACATTAGGACATTTTGGGAAAAAATGAAATCCGGTTTATTTATTCTGCGAGAACAAAACTTGAAAATTATATAAAACTGGTAAAATACTTTAAATGTAAAGGTATTAAAGATGTTGGATCTAGAAAAATGGAGTCATCATTTAGTTATTTTACATCCAAAATGATGGTTGATGAATTAAAATTACATATAATTACAGTTGAAAAACATCTAAGTATAATCGGTAAAAGATATAATTCTCTTTCCCAGAGGATTGATTAGCTTGACACTTGTAATCGGGGACTTTCATCTTCACTCACTTTGGAGCAGAGCTACGAGTAAACAAATGAACTTAGAGGGGATAAGTAAAGGTGCAAAAATTAAAGGATTAAATCTTGTTGGAACTGGAGATTTTACCTTTCAACGCTGGTTGGACGAATTAAAGAAAAAGTTGGAGCCGATAGAAGGAACTGGTCTATTCAAATATAACGAAGTATGGTTTATGTTAACAGGAGAGATCTCAACAATTTTTAGTTATGAAGGAAAGACAAGAAAGGTTCATCATATTTTACATGCTCCAAACTTTGAGATTGTAGAACAGATTAATGAAGTACTTTCCAAACATGGAAATTTAGAAAGTGACGGTAGACCTACTCTTATGATTAGTGCACCAGAGCTAACAGAAAAAATAATGGAAATAAGCACAGATGTTATGATTACAAGCGCCCATATATGGACTCCCTTTTTTTCATGCTTCGGGAGTAAAGCAGGTTTTAACTCTGTGGAAGAATGTTACCAAGACCAGACTAAGCATATTTTTTCTTTGGAAACAGGGATGAGCAGCGACCCTGCAATGAATTGGAGATTATCTTCTTTAGACAAATTCACTCTTGTTAGCAATAGTGATAGCCATAGCCCATGGAGCTGGCGCTTAGGAAGAGAAGCAAATGTTTTTGATTTGAAAAGGATAACTTAC
>JAWCQS010000062.1:0-5442 GCA_038869655.1 Bathyarchaeia archaeon
AGAAACCAGAGCAGCAACCGAAATAACGAGTTTTGATTCCGAAATTTCTGTCTTAATTTCTTCCAAAATTTCTCTAACTTGTTTAGGCATTACTGCGATTATCACTACGTCTCCAAATTTTGCGCCTTCTCTGTTATTGTTACTTATATTTACTCCAAACTTTTGTTGTAGCTCTTTAAGACGGTTTTCATTGATGTCACATGCAAGAACATGCTCGTTTGAAACGAAGCCAGTGCTGAGAAGGCGTTCGAGCAGCGCACCACCCATTTTGCCAGTTCCAATAAATGTGATCTTCATGTCTAACCCTTCTTATTTATGAACTAGTTTTACTAAAAACCTTTTCTTACTTATCTCAAGAGAACAAAAAAGCATTCCTCTGCCTTATTCAAATTTTAACGCCCTATTAATGTTGTTCTTTTTTCTCCAACAATTGTGACTACCGGAAGATAAATGTAAAAATTTCGCTTTACTCTTCTTATTTTGACATGCTTTTTAAAAAGAAGATTTACTAAGACTCTATGTTTGAGAGTACTTTAGGTGTAAAACTTGGCGAGGCTGTACACAGGAAAAAAGGGAAAATCAGGATCCATTAGGCCAATTGCTAAAAGACCTCCGCCTTGGTGCAAATATACTCCTGAAGAAATTGAAACCCTAGTAGTTAAGTTAGCTAAGGAAGGACATACGGAAAGTAACATTGGCGTAATATTAAGGGATGTACATGGAATACCCTTAGTTAAACCCATCACTGGTAAAACCATTGGCCAAATGCTAAGAGAAGCTGGATTGAGCCCAAAGATTCCTGAAGACTTAAATTCACTTCTAAAAAAAGCTACCAAGCTAAGAAAGCATTTGGAGAAGAATAAAAGGGATTATTCCAACAAACGTGCAATAACTCTTATAGAATCAAAGATTCATAGGCTCGAAAAGTACTACAAATCCAAAGGCTACTTGCCAGCCGATTGGAAGTACAAACCATCAGTGGCTTCAGTGATATGAATTGCTAAAAAGTGGTAATTTTAACCTTTTTATGCAGAAAGTTAAAGAGGCGGCTCAAGCGATTTTAAATTGGGCGAAAAAAGGAAGTTTTTTCTTAATAATTTCCCACTTTGACGCTGATGGGCTGGCATCGGCTGGAATAATCGGAAAGGCTTTAGCCAGACTCGATGTACCCTTCCATTTAAGGATTGTTGATCATCTTGATGAAGAATTACTCGAAGAAATAAAGAACACAGAACACGATGTTTTGATTTTCACCGAGATAGGAAGCGGATATCTTGATCTAATTCAAGGTAAACTTGGTGATAGAAGCGAAATAATCGTGATAGATCACCACCAACCTCTTTTGAAAGCTCCATCAAAAATAGTTCATTTAAATCCACATCTTTATGGTTTTGATGGAAGCAGAGAGATAGCTGGATCTGGAGTCGTTTACCTAGTAGTCAAAGAGATTGATAACAAAAACGTTGACTTATCCATCTTGGCCATTGTTGGGGCTCTTGGAGATATGCAAGACAAATGCGACAAAAGATCCCTTTGCGGATTGAATGATCTTATAGCTCAAGAAGGCGTGAGAGAAGGATACTTGAAAATATCGGTTGATCTAATTTTTTATGGAAGAGAAACCAGACCTTTGCATAAGGCTTTAGCCTATACCACCAATCCTTTCTTACCCGGTTTAAGTGGAGAAGAGGATAAATGCTTAGCTTTGTTGACTTCTTCAGGAATAAATCTAAAGAATGGAGAAAGATGGAGGACTATATCCGATCTTTCACTCGAAGAGAAGCAGTCATTGCTTGCTAAAATAATAGAATTTTCATCGGCATCCGGCTTTCCAGGAAAAAAAGCCCTCGATTTGGTAGGAACAGTATATACGCTTGAAAAAGAAGAAGAAACTATTCCTACTAGGGATGCGAGGGAATACGCATCTGTTCTTAATGCTTGCGGGAGGATGAACAAAACTGGATTGGCTGTTTCTTTATGCTTAGGGGATAGAACTTCCTCTTTACAAGAGGCACAGCAAGTATTAACTGATTATAGAAAAACTTTAGCCAAATACATAAGGTTCTTGGCAGAGAATCCAAGCTATGTTCAAGAGATGGAAAGAATCTATGCCGTTAGAGGAGAAGATTGGCTCGATGAGAACATGACAGGAGCTTTAGCATCGATGCTTTCTTCCTCTGGAATCGCAAATGAAGACAAGGTGATGCTTGTACTCGCTAAATCTAAAGAATCTTTAATGAAAATTTCAGCAAGAGCTAACGAAGCTATGCTAAGCAAAGGTTTGAACTTGGGAGAAGTCTTGCAAGGTTTAGTAAAAAACTACGAAGGAGTTGGGGGAGGTCATGATATCGCAGCTGGTGCCAACATTCCGATAGAATTCATCGATAAATTCCTAGAAGACTTAAACTCAAGCCTTCGTAAGATTCTAGGTGATCAAAATGTTTAAAGCTGAAATAAAATTAGTTTGCAAAAATAAAGAAATTGCAAAAGCTATATCGAAAGCCGTAGCTCCAGATAACGTAAAGATCCCTAAGTTTATTAAGGTCAAGACCATTGCGAGAAGCAAAAAAGTTTTTTCGAAAATAGTTTGCAGTAAAAGGCTAGATTCCTTCATGTACACTTTGGATGATTTAATATCATGTATACAGGCAGCTGATAAAACTTTGGGCGTTATAAAAGATGTTGAAAGGAATTAGAATGTTTTTAGAGTGTACGATAACGTTAAGCTCTGATGCCTCCAATGCGGAGAACAGAGTAAAGGAGATAATGGATGAAGCGAACAGATCGCTCTTGATAAAAGGTACTCCAAAAGGATTGGAGAATGAGGCTTCCAAAGTAATCGATTGGAAAATTTCAAAAAACCTGTTAAGGATTAAGCTGGAATCTGGAACATACGTGAGAGTTCATGCAGCGTTGCTAAGATTGAAAAGAGTAATCGGATTAATGCTTGGAAAAGAGTACAAAATTGGGATAAGAAAATTGAAAGTGGATAAATTCATTTTAAACTTTTTTACCGAAAAACCGCTCTCTGAATACTCCATTAACAAAATAAAGGCAATTCCATTAATAAAAACTGTTGAGACAAAAAAAGAAAAAACCGAAATTCTGCTTGAAGAAATGGAAGAGGGAGACCTTAAACGCAACTCACCGGACAGAGCTATAAATCTGATAAAAGAAATCATAGAAGAATCCTCAAAGGAATTGATCGAAAAGCAAATCAAGCCAACTTTACCGGTAGTTAAAGCCTCACGAGAGAAGCCAATAAAGTTCAATAAAGATCCAATGAAGGTTGCGATAGAACTTGGATGGATCGAAGAATTTCCGGCTAGAGGACAATGGATCTACACTGTTCCCTTCGCCCAACTTTTCGATATAATAAAACAAATTCTTATTGAAAAAATTGCTCTAAAGCTATCGTTTAAGCCATTCATTCTTCCAAAATTGATCCCTCTAAGCGTAATGAAGAGGATGCCTGGGTATTTGGATGACATTCCTGAGGGTATGTACTATGTTTGCCCACCACCAAGGGAACCTAAAGCCTTTGATGAGTTCAAGTATGAACTGAAGTTAACTGGAGAAATTTCAAAAGAAAAATTGAAGAAAGCCATCAAAGAACCTGAGTATGTGCTGGCTCCAGCTCAATGCGAGCCTTTTTGGCAATTTTATAGTTCTAGAATTTTAAAAGCCGATGAATTTCCGTTTAAATATTACGATTGTTCAGGTTGGACTTATCGATGGGAGGGTGGTGGAGTAGAAGGCATAGTAAGGCTTCAAGAATTCCAAAGGATAGAATTGACCTACGTTGGTACCCCAGATCAGGTTGTTTCAATAAGGGATCGAATAGTTGAGGAGTGCGCCAGAGTAGCTGATGAAGCATTGGAAATGGAATGGAGGATAACGGCCGCTATACCATTTTGGGCTAAAGGGGGAGAGATGGCAATAGAAACCGATGATAGTAAAAAAATCCCAGCCTATGACATAGAGATCTATCTTCCTTATAGGGGTTCTAGAACTGAGTCAGAATGGCTCGAAGTTGCGGGGTGCTTTGTCCATAAAACTAAGTTTGTTGAAAGCTTTAAGATTCGCGAAATTAAAGGAAGATCCATTTGGACAGGATGTGCCGGGTTGGGGATTTCAAGATGGGTGGCTGCATTCTTGGCAACTCATGGGTTTGATCCAGAAAATTGGCCAAAAATGGTTAGGGAGAAGTTCGACAAAGAATATAAATTACCTAGAAAATGGATTAGCTGAATAAAAACGTTTATACTAGAGTATTGAAGATTAACTTTTAGTCTTTGGAGGTTTCCGTTTGTCGACCAGAAAATTGAGAGATAAATGGCGGGTTAAAAATTGGTACTCAGTGTTCACTCCATCATACTTTGGAGAGCTGAATATAGCCGATATCCCATCAGAAGATCCTAAGAATGTTATTGGGCGTGTAATCGAAACAACGCTTTATGATATAACAGGAGATTTTTCTCATCAATCCATAAAGCTTTATTTCATCATAGTTGACGTTAAAGGAGAGCGAGCAGAAACGATTATGAAAGGTCATGAATACTCTGCTGATTTTTTGAGAAGTTTAGTAAAAAGGGGTAGCTCTAGAATAGATGGGATATTCGATGTAACCTCCAAAGACGATTATGTCACAAGAGTCTCAATAGTCGCGTTTGCACATGAAAGGATAAAAAGTTCCCAAGAAAGCGCCATCAGGAAGATCATGAAAGAAGTGCTCGAAGAAAAGGCGAAAAACTTAAACTATGGTCAAATATGTCATGAGATGGTTCTTGGAAAGATTGGCTCAGATATTTACAATCTGGCTAAAAAAATTACACCTTTGATGCATGTTGGTGTAAGAAAATCCAAGCTTTTAGCCTATCCAGCTTTACCCCTTAAAGCGGAAGGAAAGAAAGAAGAAGCCGTTGCGATTACGGAGTAAGCAAAAATAAGGAATGATTAGCCAAATCTCTTTTTAAGCATTTTCTGGACCTCTTCGTTTAAAATCCTTAATTCCAGTTTTAGTTCATCGAAGCTTTGAAGATTTTTAGAGCTTTTATTGGAGCTCTCAATTTCTTGGATTTTTGTATCAAGCTCTTCAAGTTTATTCAGAAGATCATTAAACCTTAAGCATTCATTAGAAACTTTTTCTGTTTTTAAAATTACTGCGCTAACGACTCCGATAGCAATTCCAACGATTGTCCCCAGAATGAAAGAACCATACTCAATGATCAACGTGACCAACCTATAATTCTTAAGAGCAATTTTAATTTAATTAACGTGTGCTTATATAGATTATCTTGTAGAGCCTTTAGATTTTAAAAATCATAGGCGTTATGATTTTTTCTAATCAATGCTTACGATGGCTTTTATATGGAGTAAACCGAGTGAGAAAAAACCAAATAAGGATAAATGTGGAAGCTAGATATAGAAAAAAGCGAGAGA
>JAWCQS010000063.1:0-5365 GCA_038869655.1 Bathyarchaeia archaeon
ATATTTATACTTTTGCTCCACAAGCCTTAGAGCCTTGGATTAAGCGTAGCCATACTGCTATATGGAATTGGGTTCAAAGGCTTTCAAGCCTAGCTGATAGGTTTAAGGTTAATAGCGTAGAATGCATTCTAATCGATGAAGCTCATTAAAATAGGCTATAAAGAAGCATGGGTTTGGCTTGCTTTGAGCCTTATAGGCGAGTGTTTTTAGGATTTCATATAACCTACAAGTCCAGGCTTTATCCGAAGAAAGAGTAGGAAGAAAGACTGTTTAAGACTTTAGGGCTGCAATTTTATGGCTGAGGCACAATTAATCTGCAAAGCAATTTTTATCCTAAAAGCTTAATGAATTCGCTAGATTCTTGCTCATTTACATACCTGCCTTTTCGTGGCATCCTTTTTATGCCTAGAATTTCCGAAATTTTGCTGAAAGGAATTGAATTCATGCCTTCATGTAAATTCTTAAACCTAATAAAAGTTGCACTCTCTCTCATTCCAATTAACTTTCGGTATTGGTCGTAAGATTCTAAACAAGTTTCATTATGATAAAGATCCCATAGTTCCTTAGAGTCCCCCGCAACTCTTTCTATAAAATCCCCGTAGCCTTTGATCTCCATTACTGGATAAATTGCATAGAAGAAAACCAGAGTGGTTCGTTTAGGACCAGCTATTCCCGCTCGTACATGAGCATGGATTTTTTTACCAGTCTTTGCGTATTCATTGAATTTAACCCACCATCTCTCTTCAAGCATCAATATATGTCCATACTTCTCATCGGGGCTGTACAAGGTATGCCACCTTCAAAACGTATAAGATTCTCCTGGCTTTAGAGGTATTACTCTTGTTTCTAAGGTTTTCTCTCTCAAAAGCTTAATGAATTCTTCGGCAGAAGACTCAAGCACCGGCAAAGTGATGTAATGCATAGGTATTACACTTTTTGGATTAATCAATTCTACGGCTTCAGCAGCCTCGATAGGCCCCATCGTGTAGTAACCGCCTATCGGTACTAGTGCAACCTCAGGCTTGTAAAGCTTTCCTATAAGCTTCATGTCACCAAATAATCCAGTATCACCCAGATGATAAATAGATCCTTTTAGACTCCTTATCACGAAGCCGCATGGCGCCCCCCTGTTGCTCGAGTGCAAAGCTTGAACCATAGTTACTTTGATATCGTTGATGTTCGTTGAACCCCCTATATTCATGCCAACTATATTCTTCAATCCATGTTTTTCAGCGTATAAGCCAATCTCATAGTTTGAAACAAAGGTTGCATTTGTTGTTCTACATATTTCAAAAGCGTCGCCTAAATGATCGGCGTGATCATGAGTCACGCAAACTATGTCAGCTTTTTTGATGTCTTTAGATTTTATAGGACTCACTGGATTATCGTTTAACCATGGGTCTATCAGAATTGTTTTATTCGCCATGTCTATTTGAAAACAAGCATGGCCAAGCCATTTGATGCTTATCAAAAGCTTTCACCTTTAAATGGTCCGATTCAAAATTTTAAGCATTTCATCTTATAACTCAATTAGCTATGTTTTGTTTTTGGTATAAAAGAGTTTTCTTCTGGAATAAAATATCCGTTAAAGCTTCCTGAATACCCGTAGCCTTCAAGCATTGTTTTCACCTTTAGGCAATCTAAGGCAGGCTAGGCATTAGCAATCAAGTAATTATGCCATTCTCAAGCCCTTTAATGGATTTGCAATCTTTTTAACAAAAATAAAAATTTAAGGATCTTTTTATCTTTATTGAAGCGATGGATATGAGAAAAAGTATGTTAAAGGAGCTTATCAAAAAGGCAATAGATGAGTACAACGCTTATAGAGAACCTGAAGCTATGGCTAAACTTATGGAGGTAAAAGAGGAAAGCATAATCGTAGAGTTTAGAGGGCCTTTTTGCAAATCTTGCGGAATTTATGATTATTTTGAGGATTTGATATACGAATTGATGAATATAACTGATGAGATTCGAATTGAAGTAAACAGTTTAGAAGAGCTTGGAAACGAAGGATTCGTAGTCAAGTACAGATTAAACTTAGGGGGTGGAAATCATAATTGAGAAAGCGTAGAGGAGAAGAATCTTTAAGAACCTATGAAGAGATAAACTCAAAAATCGAGAAAGGCAATGCTACAGTGATGACTGCCGAAGAGTTTGTGGATTATGCTAAGACTCATGGGATAGAAAAAGCTTCAAAAGAAATCGATGTAGTTACTACTGGGACCTTCGGCGCTATGTGTAGCTCTGGCGCATTCCTCAACTTTGGACATGCCGATCCCCCGATTAAGATGTTTAAATGCTGGCTAAACGATGTCCCAGCTTACAAGGGCTTAGCGGCTGTCGACGCTTACATTGGAGTTACTTCTATGAGCGAATCCAAGCCTTTTGAGTATGGAGGAGGACATGTAATAGAGGATTTAGTGAGCCATAAGGAAATAGAATTGCGAGGAGAATCCTATGGAACTGACTGCTATCCACGCAAGTTCATCGAAACTGTATTTTCCATAGAGGATTTAAACCAAGCTGTGATGATCAATCCGCGGAATGCTTATCAACGCTACAACGCTGCTACGAATAGCACGGATAGAGTTCTTTATACTTACATGGGAACCCTTTTACCAAGATATGGGAACGTAACCTTTTCGGGATCAGGTCAATTAAGCCCTTTGTATAAGGATAAGGGCTTTGAGACCATAGGGATTGGGACGAGGATTTTCTTAGGAGGAGGAATAGGTTATGTTATAGGAGAAGGCACACAGCATAACCCTCAAAACGCTTTTGGAACGCTGATGGTTAGGGGAGATCTTAAACAAATGGATCCGCGCTATTTGAAGGGCGCAGTCTTTTATAAGTATGGGACAACTCTTTATGTAGGAATTGGAATTGCAATTCCAATAATAAACATGGAAGTAGCTGAATCGGCAAGTCTGTCCGATGAAAAGATTTTTACTGAGATACTTGACTACGGAATACCTTCTCGCGATAGACCAAAGCTGAGAAGAGTATCCTATGCTGAACTGAAGTCTGGAAAGGTTTTAATTAATGATAGAAGCGTTCCGTCTTCTTCTCTCTCAAGTTATAAATATGCAAGGGAAATAGCCGAAACTTTGAAAAGATGGATTCAGAAGAAAGAGTTTTTCCTAGCAAGGCCTGTTGAGCTTCTGCCAAATTATAGGGATTTCAAGCCTTTGGAAATCAGAAAGTATGAGCCAACCGTCAAGGAAGTTATGACAAGAGAAGTAATAACGGCAAGAACAACCGATGATATAACGCTGATAGCTGAAAAACTGGTGAAATTCAACATAGATCATGTTCCAATTGTGAGTGAAAAAAATGAGTTAGTCGGGATAGTTACTTCCTGGGATATAGCAAAAGCTGTTGCTCAAAGAAAGAAAAAACTCGATGAAGTCATGACTACGAAAGTGATAACGGCAAGAGAAAATGAATCGATTGAGATCGTCGCGAAAAGGCTATCTCAGTATAACATCTCCGGAATGCCCGTTGTAGATAGCGAGGACCATGTAATAGGTATAGTGACCACAAACGACCTTGCAAAACTTTTGAGGAGGGAAAAACGATGAAACTTAAGCTCGTATTCACCCATGAAAACATAAGCAAGCCAATATTTTCTGAAACCGTGTTAAAAACAAAAATTCCCGTGAACATACTCGAGGCTAGAGTAACTCCCGATGCTGGAGAGATGGTAGTGGAAGTGTTGGCCATTGGGGAGAAGCTTGAAGAAATCATAGAGACTTTTCAAGCGTACGGTGTCATAGTGAAGAGAATACCTTCAACCATCGAGATAGATTATGAGAGATGCATTTCCTGCGGAGCTTGCTTATCGGCATGTCCAGTTCAAGCAATAGTTCAAAATTCAAATTGGGAAATAGAATTCAATGAAGAAAAGTGTATAAGATGTTTAATATGCGTCAACGCGTGTCCAACAAGGGCAATAAAAGTTTTATAAACTCTGGAAGATTGAAGTTGTATAGAGTAAGGAAAAAGATCAAAGAATCCAATGTGTTGCTTATTTCCGATAGCCTTGGAGCTATAAAGGCAGCTATAGGCTCCATAGTACGCAATAGGAATGAGCTTGAAAATTACATAAAAATCAATCCTTCATATCAGTACGCTCTAGACCCTATAGGAGTGGACGAAACAAGCCCGAGAATAGTGAAGTTGGCTGCTAAAACGGCCGGAATGGCTGGAGTAGGTCCAATGGCTGTGGTTTCTGGAGCCTTAGCCGATTTAGCGTTGGAGGCTATGCTGGATCATGGAGCTTTTGTTGGGGTTGTGGAAAACGGTGGAGAAATCGCAGCAAACTCGATACTTCCATTAAGCGTAGCAATCTACGCCGGAAATTCTCCATTGTCTGGTAAATTTGGGCTCCAAGCCTCTTTGGAGGATTTTCCAATAGGGATAGCGACGAGCTCAGCAACAGTCAGTCATGCCATAAACTTTGGCGAAGCCGATGCGGCCATAGCCATCGCAGATACGGCTTCGTTGGCCGATGCAGGCGCGAAGAGGATATGCAATTCCGTAAGAGGCGATATAGAGGGGTCGATCAGGAGTGGGCTCGAGGCAGCCAAAAGTTTAGGATTCATCCGAGGAGCTATAGTAATAAGAGGAGGCCGTATAGGCATTATAGGAAAGCTCCCAAAGTTCATAACAATAGAAGGAAGTATCGAAGATGTGTTCAAATCAAGTTTTTATGAAGTGTTCCCCGAAGTTTAATCGTTTTCTGAAGGCGTTAAGGCTAGAAGTATAAATTGCATACACTCAGTATTTCGTGAAAGCTATTCTCTGAGCGATTGGCCTTATAATCTTTCAAAGTCTTTTTCAAAGTCTCTACGCTTATCCCTAAAATCCTGGATACAGACTTTGATACTTTGCTTCCTATGAACAAAAATTGGCAAATAGAGGTCAGGTTTGATGGCTTTCTATTCAAACTGCTTGATTCAAAATCCACTATCACAGGCTCATCTTTATCGGTTACGATTATATGCTTCGGAGCCCTACTCAATTCTCCATGATCAAGCCCTATTTTGTCAAGCTTATAACAATCGAACAGGATCTCATGGATAACTTTTTTAAAAATCTTTTTTCTACCTTTTCCCCTCAAGCTTTCAATCCATTCAGGAAAATGTATTCCTTTTATTAACTCCATCAACAAAAAATTTTTAGAATAAGCGTAAGCTTTCGGACCCACTCCAACCGAATTAGCGATTTTTTGCATTTTGCACTCGCTTTCTAAGCTTTCTCTAGTAGCATCCATCCTCCTAATTTTTAAAGCAAGTTCTTCTTCGTCTATTAAAGCAATCACTAATAAGCCAATACATCCTTTTCCTAATATCCATTAAACTTT
>JAWCQS010000064.1:0-5347 GCA_038869655.1 Bathyarchaeia archaeon
TGTTTTTTAGCTAAAATATTTTAATTTTTAACCTATCTAAACAAATTGGCTTAACCTTTAAATATCAGATTATTGCTTTAGAAAGGTGATTGCTAAAATGAGTGAAGAGTTGGATTCAGAAGAGCTAGAATTAATTAGAAGAAAAAAAATGGCTGAGCTTCAAAGAGCTTTGATCGAAGAACAAAGAAGAGCTCAAATAGAGCAGCAACTCGAAGTTCAAAAACAAGCCATTCTGAGAAGGATACTTACCTCAGAAGCTAGACAAAGGCTAGCAAATATAAGGATGGTTAAGCCAGAGTTTGCTGAACAATTGGAACTTCAGCTCATTCAACTGGCGCAAACTGGTAGAATAAAATTGCCGATTACGGATGAGCAATTGAAAGAAACCCTAATCAGGCTTCAATCACAAAAGAGGGACATAAAAATAAGGAGAGTTTAAAATTGGCAAAAAATAAATCTTTGGCTAGAAAATTAAGGCTTATTAAAGCCAATAAGCAAAGGAGTGCTGTTCCAACATGGGTTGTTGGAAGAACCTTAGGTCGTGTAAGAACCCATCCTAAAAAGCGTAATTGGAGAAATTCAAAGTTAAAAGTTTAATCATGAATTTGCTAAGGAGTGCTTAGGAATGAGCGAGTCTGAAAAAGGTATTGAAGTCGTTGAAGAAAAGGTATATAGCTTTTCGTTCAGAAAAGCTTGGATTACCCCCCGTGGAAAAAGATCCCCTAGAGCTATCCGCATGTTGAAGGATTTTATAAAAAGACATACAAAGTCTGAAGAAGTTCTTATCAGCAATGAAGTAAATGAGCTGATTTGGGCTCGTGGAGTACAAAAACCTCCAAGAAAATTGAGGGTTAAAGTTGTAAAGGATAAAGAGGGCAGAACAATTGTTTACCCGGTCTAGTTTTTATTTTTAAGCATTTTACATGGCGCCATGGAAAACTTACAGCTAAGCTTAAGGTAATCATTCTATCAAACTATCCGTTCCTAACTTTTTAGTGATTAAAATGCCAATAGGAAAGATGGATGTATTCGGAAGTCCTAACATAGGAGTTTACTGCTTTGTGAACGAGGTTTTTGCCCTCGTTCCAGTTGGTTTAACAGAAAAGAAGATTAAAAGGTTCATGGAATATTTGGGTGTTAATGCTTTTCCTTGCGAGATCAACGCGTCAAAATTGCTTGGAATATTTGCGGCATCAAATTCTAATGGGATGGTCCTCCCACGCGTTGTAACGGATTATGAATTAAAAAGGATAAAATCCATAAGTGATTTGAACGTTTATGTACTTAAAACAAAAAAGACTGCTCTTGGGAATTGTATCCTTGTTAACGATTATGGAGCAATCGTTGACCCAAGTTTCTCAGGCTTAACAATAAAAAAATTGGAAGATGCTTTTGGAGTTGAAGTTGTTAAGGGAAGCATTAATGGCTTATCCTATGTAGGATCCCTAGGTGTGGCTACAAATAAAGGCGCTATTGTCCATCCAGCAATAAAAGAGAATGAAAAAAGATTGATAGAAAAAGTATTAAAAGTCCCTGTTGAAACTGGAACGATTAACCAAGGGGTCCCCTTTGTAAAATCTGGGTTGCTAGTGAATACTCGAGGAGCCATCGTAGGATCGTTAACAACTGGAGCTGAGCTATTTTTGATAAGTCAAATGTTCAACGTTTAAATAATTAAGCTGAAGGAAGTTAGTCATATGGAGGAGCAGAATGTGAAAACATTTAAAATAAACGGCATAATAAAGAAAAAACCAACAAGCTTACATTTCGAAAAAGAGGTTAAAGCTGTTAAAATCGATGATGCCTTAGAAAAAATCTATTCAGAACTAGGTAGTAGGCATAAAGCTAAAAGGTATGAGATAAAAATCATTAAAATAGAAGAGCTTAAACAAGAATCGAGGGAATAGCCTTGTCTAGTGAAAAAGAGGCTTTAAGGCAAAAAATAATAGAACTACGCATTCTTGAGGGTTCAATAAACCTGCTTCAATCCAGATTGGAAATCATAAACGCGGCCTTAAACGAGATCATGCTAGCCACTTCTACTTTAGAAGGGGCAAGAGGAATTCCAGAAGGATCTAAAGCTTTAATCCCTGTAGGCGCTGGATCATTTCTACGCGCCGAATTAACCGATGTTGAGAAAGTTATAGTAGGGGTTGGGGCAAATGTTTGTATCGAAAAATCTATCGAGGAATCGATAAATGAGTTGAAAAATAGGAAAGCCGAGTTCGAAAAAGCTAAAACCTCTATCCAGCAACAGCTTGAACAAACCACGCTAAAACTTGAGGAGGAACAAAAAAACTTCGAAGAGCTCATGAAAAAGAAAGGTGGAGAATCAATAAAAATTGTTTGATAGATTTAAAGGTCAAATCAACAATCTGTTAGATAAAGTTACGAAAACTGAACTGAAGGGCAAAAAACTTAATGAATTTATCGAGGAACTTAGACTAACTCTTTTAGAAAACGATGTTGCTTTTTCTGTAGCTGATGAGATATGTGAAAGACTTAAGGATAAAATCGAGGGATTGACTGTTCCAAGACTTAGCGATAAAAAAGAGCCGATTAAGGATGCCCTTGAAGAAATTTTATTTGAGACATTAACTTCTGCTAGGGGTAAAAACATAATGGATATCGTTAAGATAAAAAAAGGGATGGGTGAGCCAACCATTTTACTCTTCGTTGGGATAAACGGAACTGGAAAGACCACAACTATAGCTAAGCTTTCAAAATTACTATTGAAAAGTGGATTTAGCGTAGTGATTGCTTGTAGCGATACATATAGAAGCGGTTCGATAGAACAACTTGAAGAGCATGCAAAGAGAGTTGGAGTAAAGACTATTAAGCATAGGTATGGAGCAGACGCTGCTGCCGTGGCTTTTGATGCCATCAACTATGCCCGGTCGCATGGAATAAATGCAGTGCTTATAGATACCGCTGGACGTATGCAAACAAACCGTAATCTTTTGGATGAGATGAAAAAAATAGTTAGGGTAGCGAATCCAGACATGGTTATCTTAGTTGTAGATGCTCTCACTGGAAACGATGCTGTTGAGCAAGGTCGCATTTTCAGCGAAGCGATCCGCATAGATGGAATAATCCTCACCAAACTAGATGCAGACGCTAAGGGAGGTAATGCCATCTCGCTATCTCACGTCACGGGTAAACCAATTCTATACTTAGGTACAGGGCAAAGCTATGATGATCTAACTCCTTTTAACCCCAACTTCATAGTTGAAAACATTCTAAAGAAATGATCGAACGGGTGCCTAACGATTGGAGAAAGCTTTAGGAATAAAAATAGTAATAGTTGCTTTAAATAAAGACTTGGCAGCACAAAATATATCGAATAAACTCATAGAAAACTATGGCTTTAAGGAAACTTTTTCCAACTCGTTAAGAAAAAAGGTTTTCTTAAAGGACAATATTTTGTTATTGAGAATCAGTGATCATTGTTTAATCCCTAAGATAGAAGCTTTTAAACCAGAGATCATTATATTTGCATCAAGGCATGAGAGCAAGGCTTGTAATCCCACGTTTACTGTCCATGCCACTGGAAATTTCACCAAAGAAAACGTTGATGGTTGCAAACCAAAAACGTTATCGTTTGCACACCCCCAGAGGATGAAATCAGCTCTTTTGGCGTTGAGAAATGAAATTTTAAGCAGGGGATTGAATGGCTTCGCGTTATCACTTGAGGCCACTCATCATGGCCCTTTAAGCACCAACGTACCCATCATGTTTGTTGAGATAGGGAGTACAAAGCTTGAATGGATAAACGATGAAGCAGGAGAAACAGTAGCCTCAGCCATCTGGAATTCTTCAGCCTCTTCTATAGAGGGAATTCCATCGGTTGGGTTCGGTGGGGGGCATTATGCGACTAAGCATACTGAGTTAACCCTTAACACTGAGTTTGCTGTAGGACATATTTTTCCAAAATACTTTTTCAATTCATTCGATCCAAAAGTTATAAAGCAGGCCTTTGAAAAAACCGTTGGAAAATGCAAAACCGCTATAATTGATTGGAAAGGAATTAAAGGATCTTCAAACAGAAATAGTTTGATTAAACTTTTAAAAGAATTGAATATCGAGACCGTACGCGTATAAAAAGTGAAGTTGAGGGAAATTGGGCTTTAAAGAATTTATCGATTCTGTCAAAAGGTTAAGGCATGCGATCTCTAAGCCAACTCGTGAAGAGATTTGGATGCTAATTAAAATAAGTTTTTTGGGAATCGTTATCATAGGTATAATTGGTTTCATAGTAAGAATCTTATTTTGGTTTGTGGGTTTACTTGGATGAAAATTCTGTTGGAAGGAATTTAAAGTGCCTGTTTATGCTGTAAGGACCACAAGTGGGCAGGAGAAAACAGTCGCTGATCTTTTAGTCGCGAGAATCAAATTAAAAAAGCTCTCGATAAACAGCATTTTAGTACCTGAAATCGTTAAAGGGTACATCTTCGTTGAAGCTCCAAGCCCACATTTTGTGGATGAAGCGATATCTGGAATAAAGCATGCAAGAACTAGAACTCTAGGTAAGATAGAATTTGGAGAGATAGAGAAATTCCTCGTAACAAAGCCTGTCATAGAAGAACTTAATATGGGAGATACAGTTGAAATAGTGGGTGGGCCGTTCAGAGGGTTAAAAGCAAAAATAACTGGAGTAGATAAAGTTAAAGGAGAGGTTACCATAGAACTGCTTGAGGAAGGTTTTTCAACCCTACCCATTACAGTTCATTCAGAATACGTTAGAATAGTAGAAAAAGCTAAAACGTGATAGGAATGGCTGAAAAAAAGGTAATCGAGGCGTTGATCGAGGGAGGAAAAGCAACGGCTGGCCCGCCTCTAGGACCAGCTTTGGGGCCCCTCGGAGTCAACGTTTTAAGCATAGTCAATAAAATAAACGAGTTAACTAAACCGTATAGTGGAATGAAGGTTCCCGTTAAAGTAAGTGTAGACGTTGATACTAAGGGATTCGAAGTCGAGGTGGGGACACCAACTACTTCAGCCCTTATCATAAAGGAATTGGGAATCGAAAAGGGTTCAGGAGATTCCAAGACTACCAAAGCTGGAAATCTTTCTTTAGAACAAATACTAGAAATAGCAAAAATCAAATCTTCTAAAAGTTATGCGAAAACTATTAAAGAATTGATCAAAGAAGTACTTGGTTCATGCCTTAGCATGGGGGTCCTAGTTGAGAACTGTGATCCTCGAGAAATTCAAAAAGAAATAGATGAGGGAAAATGGAACAATCTTTTAGAATAAAATCTTCAATGATGTATCTATGAACAAAACATGGATGCTTATCGGCTTTTATCCCAGCCCTTATAGGGAAAACTTCAGCCGATATATTTAA
>JAWCQS010000065.1:0-5198 GCA_038869655.1 Bathyarchaeia archaeon
TGAGCTTGAAGCGATTAAAAGGTTAAATGCAAGCTGCGTTTTGATCCATGGCTCGATCAGCGATAGAAGGCTCTATGAGTTGAAGGATGCGTTTAAAATTATAGAGAAGCATAATCCAAGAACGATCGTTGGAGTGGCTACGCACAGTCCAGGAAGTACGATCGATAAGTTCATGCTCATGGAAGAAATTAGAATAATCCTCTCTCCAATAAACGCCAGAGGAGAGTTTATGGAGCCCTCAGCCGAAAAAACCTTGCTGAGCATAAAAAAGGCTAGAGAGAATGGAATAAAGGTTATAGGGATGAAAACTCTAGCCGCTGGAAAGATTCATCCTAGAGAGGCTTTCGAATACGTATGCGATAAGGTTGATGGAGTAGCTTTGGGAGTAGCGAGTTCAAAAGAGCTGTACGAAACCTTAAGCCTTGCTGGAAATTATTTTTAAAGCCTTCGCTATACCATGGATGATTGCTTCAGGCTTTGGTGGACATCCTGGGATGTAAACGCTTACTGGTAGAATTTTGTCTAACGGACCTGCCATAGCATAGCTTTGATCGAACATCTCTCCGGAGATTGCGCAGTTACCAACAGCGACGACCATTTTTGGATCTGGAGCCAAATCGTACATCCTTTTCAATCTATCCTTTATTTGAAAAGTTACTGGACCCGTGACCAGCAGTATGTCCGCATGCCTAGGAGAGCCTTTTTGTAAAATTCCAAAACGCTCAACATCGTAGTAGGGTGATAGAGCCGCTACGATCTCTATATCGCATCCGTTGCATCCCCCACACGGCACGTGTATTATCCAAGGGGATTTTTTCCTAGCCCAATTTACAATTCCTTTAAACATCTCTTAACCTCCGTAGGATGGGTTTAGTTTTAGCATGAACCTTTTAAGAGATATTATCTCCTTCCTTTTAGATTTGCAAGAGGGACAGAGAGAATCGATCTCTTCGAGTTCCTTTTTGCTCAATCCATACTTTTCGATTATCCTTTCAGCCCTCTCAATACCGCGCTTGAGTTGGAGAGTTGGAACAAAAGGCTTTCCGCACAGCTTACAATTTAGCATATCCAGCTCGATCTCGAATACAACAGAATCTTTGTCTTGCGTAGCCAACTCGTAGACTGGCTTAAGCTCTATAGCGTTTTCGGGACAAACATCGTAACAACGACCACAGAAGGCACACTTGCCGTACCAGTACCTCAGCTTTCTTTTGTTCTCAAAATCGATTATTGTTATAGTATCGCTCGGGCAAACTTTGGCGCAGGCACCGCATCCTATGCACTTTTCTTCGATGAACTCTGGCTTTCCTAAAAAGCCCTCCGGAGGGGGGCTCGGCTTGTACGGGTACTCGATAGTGGCGGGTTTGAAAAGCCCTTTTATGGTTTCGACTATCATTTTTTTACTAACCATTTCGCTACACCAGAGCCCTTATAAAGTCTAAAACCGAAAGCGCAAAGGCTAGAGTTAAGTAAAATCTAAAGGCTTGTTCTATGCGAAACCTAGGGTTTTGCGCATCCAAGAATGAAGCCAGAACGACTAGGCTTAAGCAAAGAAAAAGGAAGTTCATAAAGTCTAAGCCACCGCCGGCGCCTACACCTATAAAGAAAAGGTTTACACCAAAAGCTGGTAGGATGAACCATTTAAGTGCGTTGGATAGCTCGAATAAAGCTAATAAGAAGCCGGAGTACTCCGTAAAAGGGCCTGCGACTATCTCGGTATCGGCATCGGCTATATCGAAAGGCTTTCGACTTAGCTTCGCGAGCAGGCAGATTATAAAGGCCAAAGTTGCGAAAGGATAGCGAAGAGCCATAGCTCCTTGCTTCAACTGTAATTTCATTATTTCCAAAAGGCTTAAAGAGTTTGCGTCTATGGCTACAGTGATCGTTGAGATCATAAAAGGGATTTCATAGGCGACCATCAAACTCGCCTCTCTACTGGCTCCGATGGCTCCGTAGGGTGAGCTTGAGCTTGAGCCTGCCAAAATTATCGCGACGCTCGGAAGCGCTAAACAGTAGAGCAATACTATCAGATCCCCAGCAAACCAAGCTGTTGGAGGTAGGGGCATTATAGGGATCAAGGATAGAGCGATCAGATAGCCGATCACCGAGAATATAGGAGCGATTATGAAAACAAAGCCTCCACTCACTGATGGAACTAAGGTCTCCTTTGAAAACAGTTTGATCAAGTCGGCGAAAGTTTGATACCAGGGAGGGCCTTTTCTGGCTTGAAACCTCGCTCTCAATTTCCTGAATAACCAGTAGAGCAAGCAACCAATGAAAATAGCCAGAAAAATTTCCATGATAAAAATTATGACTTGTAAGAAAAATTCCACCAACTCACTTATCACCTTTTAAAAGTTTTTCAAAAGTCGTGTCGAAAGCCTTTCCTGTTTTTCTATCGACTATCGTTACTCTATCCGAACATGCGAAGCAAGGGTCTACGCTTAGGGCTATAACGGGCGCATCAGCCAAAGCGTCGCCAACGAGCATCGAAACTACAGAGGGGTTATTCATTACAGAAGGGGTCCTGATCTTAACCCTTTTTGGAATGTTCGACCCATCTGATTTTATGTAGTAAAAAAGCTCACCCCTTGGAGCTTCAACCCTGCTGTAGGCTTCACCTTGTAAAAATCCTGAAAGCTCTTTAGAAAAAATAGCTCCATCCGGCAATTCCTCTAAGGCTTGATCGATTATCCTTATGGATTGGTGAAGTTCTTCAACCCTTACCTCAACTCTCGAATAAACGTCACATCCATCCTTTACAACGATTTCCCAATCAAGCTCGTCATAGGCTGCGTAGGGATCATCCTTCCTTATGTCCATGCTTATTCCTGAGGCTCTGGCCGTTGGACCGACTACGCAGTAATTTTTAGCCTCCTCTTTGCTCAATACTCCAACGTTTTTAGTCCTAGCGCCTATCAGAGGGTTTTCATTCACTATGGTCTCGATCTTGCTCACCGATCTCTTTAGCTTTTCTAAATCATTTTTTATTGCCTCCTTAATCTTAGGACTTATGTCTCTCCTTACGCCTCCTATAGTGTTAAAGCCATAGTTCACCCTTTTCCCGCAAAGCGTTTCGATAGAGTGCATCACAAGTTCTCTATCCTTTAATACATGCATGAAGGCTGTATCGAAGCCTATAGCGTGCATGATAACCGCTATAAGTAAGAGATGGCTATGCATCCTCTCGAGCTCAGCGGCTATACTCCGCAGGTATCTAGCCCTTTCAGGGATTTTTAGTTTTATCAAATCCTCAACGGCTTGGCAGTAGCAGGTTGAGTGGGCATCAGAGCAGATTCCACAAACTCTTTCACAAAGGAATATGTTCTGATGAAAGCTCTTCTTTGTAGCGAGCAACTCTATGCCTTTATGGAAGTACCCTGGTTTGAAATCGACGCCCACTATTCTTTCTCCTTCTACTTCCAGCCTGTAGTAGGCGCTTTCTTTTAAAGCTGGATGGAATGGGCCTATCGGAACTATGCTAGGCATATTCAACCCTCCAATTTTTTGATCAAATCCTTTGTTGAAATCCTATGGATCTCCAAACCCAGTTTTTCGTATGGGAATCCCATAGAGATGGCTAATAGCTCCATCAAGTTAAGGACTGGGATTTGAAAAGCCATGCCATATTTATGCTTCAGCTCTATCTGCCCAAACTCAAGCTGGATGTGGCATCCTGGACAAACAACGATTATGCAATCAGCTTTTGAGTCCATAATTTCCTTCAATTTCGTAGCCAAGGTCTCCACTAAAGCGACCTTTTCATCCACTTGCCTCTGAGGGTATCCACAACAAAGCTTTTCTAAACCATAGTCTACTAATTTGGCTCCAGTAGCCTTCACCAGCTCCTCAAGCATCCTTGGCTTTTTATCCGATTCCTCTACGCTAGAAGCTTTATAGATGTGACAACCGGCATGCAGAGCTACGTTAAGCTTCGTCAAGGGCTTTACGATTTGAGATTTTATCTTTTCCAACCCAACTTCTTCGTATAAGACTTCGACCACATGCTTGACTTGATTCATTCCTTTAAACTCTTTCTTAAGGGGCAAGAGTAAATTTTCGTTGATTTCTTCTTTGACCTCAGGGTTCTCGTTTAAGGCGTTTTTAACCTCGAATAAGGTTTCGTAACAGCCGTTGCAGATGCATAAGATGTCTAAACCCATGGCATCGCTGATCGCTATGTTCCTGGCTCCAAGAGCCAACCTAAGCTCTTTGCCTACTAAACCGGCGGTATAAGGCTCAGGGCAACAAGAAACATCGCGCATCTCATGGACTTTGATCCCTAGCCTCTCCAGAACGAGCTTAGAGGCAACCTCTACGCTCGGAAGCCTTATCTGTATCGTACAGCCTATGAAGAAAGCGTATTCTCTTCCCGTCATGATCTCAGTACCTGAGCCTTTTTGTTTTCCAATCGTACCCGATTTTTTTATCGAACTTAACTTTCTTAGAGAGCTCTTGAACTTCTTCCAAAGCTTCTTTTTGCGCGAGAGTGGTTAAGGGTAGCTCTGAAAGCCCAAGCCTAGCTCTTTGAGATTTTGTCATCAAAGTTAATGGAAAGATTTGTCCTGTATTCAAAAGATTTTCCATAGTTGGCTTTTGAAAATCCTTTAGGATTCCTCTCATGGGCAACTTCATAGGAGGCTTCTCCTCTGGCCATTCGAAAGCCAAAAGAAGCTTTCTTGGATCAGGATGCCCGTTAAAGGTTATTCCAAAAAGGTCTTGGATTTCTCTCTCCATCCAGTTTGCGCCTTGGATGAACTTTGATATCGAGTCTATACTTGGATCTTCCTTCGATAAGGTCGCTTTTAAATTGACGATCAAATTCTTCAGGCTTATGGAGTATATCAGCTCAAAATCCAAACAATCGTCGAAAACAGAGATTGATGACAATCTGGCGTAATCATACCTATCAAAAATTGATTTTACGGCTTCGATCAGTTTCTCTCTAGAAACCATTAGCACTAGTCTGTTTTCATGAATTTTTTCGTAATGAATCATGCTTTTTCCTAAAAGGATTTTTAAATGATTTAAAACCTCAGAATGTTCGATAGGCTTGCTCAAGCTATTCATCCTCCTTAGCTACAGAAGGCATGAGAAATACTTGAAATTATAGGCTCTGGATAAATCCCCATGGCTATAATTAAAGTCGCCATTATTAGGCTTGTTAGTATTAATGATTTAGATTCGCTTAAGTCTCC
>JAWCQS010000066.1:0-5163 GCA_038869655.1 Bathyarchaeia archaeon
AATAAGGCCTATAAAAATTAAAGACCAAAGGTTTATGGCTAAAAATCCTTTGAGGAAATGTGCGGCAGCCGTTTTAATGGCCTTAGTGTTTTCGCTTATTCTAAGTGCCAGTCGACCTATAATCGCCCAAAAAGTTGTTTCACCCCCCATCTTGAAAAAAGTATTCGGTGGAGGTCTCATACAATTAGCTGAAGGTGATCATGATATATTTGATATAGCCATATCTTATACAAAAGAAGGTTATTGGAAAGGGCATTTCAATTATAAAATGATTCGTAAAAACTTTCATATCATACTCGTTAGCGAGAATATTACATCTATGAAAATAAACGATAACTCGGCAACTGTACAAGGGTTTGCAAATCGAGTGGATAGAAGCGATAAAGGCTTGATGGCTAGGTATTCGTTTAATGTAATTGCAAGGGATGGAGGTGAAAAGCCTGGAAGAGATACGTTATCCGTTAGCATTAGGGGCCCCAATGGCTTTATTCATGAGATTTCGGGAACGATAAAGGGGCAGATTGTCATAATGAATGAAATAAAACTCTCAAGCGATAATGTTCGTGGAGGAAAAATTACCATAAGAAGTAATAGCAAAATCGAGAAATTTTTGTTCTATGTGGATCATGGAATACTTAACTTGACCGTAAGCGGAGCTCATGAAACTAATGGCTATATGAATATCACCTTTAAAAAAGAAACGATAGATGGAAAACCGATTGTAACGTTAGACAATAAACTCATTTCAATATTGATCAAAAGCAATGAAACCCATCATACAATTTATTTCGAATATGAGCATAGCAGTCATAACATAGCCATTTATGGAACTGAAACAGTCCCTATCCCGGAGTTTGGAATTAAAAGCATAATCGTTCTGAGCTTGAGTATACTTATGTTTTACGTAGTATTAAGTTCGAATAAAAAAGCCTCTCTAAACTTAAAAGAAGTAGATGAATCGTTTTAGAAATCACTTCAAAAGCCTTACACTTTTTACTAAACACTCCCTCCCACTGATGATCTCAACGCTTTCGTTGCATTTTGGGCATGAAAAAACTGGAAAGATTATATGATAAGCTGAATCCTCTTTATAAGTAATTTTTCCCCTGAATCCACAATTACTGCATTCAACGATTCCTTCAGCCTCTTCTATGTACAGCCTTGAATCTTCAAGAACTGTACCCTCACTAAGAAGTTTATAGGCAAACCTTATTTGTTCCTTAGCTAAAAAAGTTAGCTTTCCTATAACGAGCCTTACGGATAATACCTTTTTTGCATTCGTTCTTTGAGCTTCATTCAAAATCTTTTCTACTATTTGAGTTGTTAAAGAAAACTCATGCATTTTTCATCTTAATTTAAAGGTTTAAAGCCTTTATTACTTCGCTTATCCCTTCTCCAGTCCTACAATTCGTTTTAACTACTTTAGCGTTGGGATTAATTGATTTTACATCCATTTTTAACTTTTCGACATCAACTTTCATATCTTTAGCCAAATCTATTTTATTTATAACAACAATGTTTGCTTCAGCGAATATGAAAGGATGTTTAACGACCATGTATGGGCCTTCCGTTACACTTATAACGACAATACGCTTATCAGCCCCCAAAGGAAAATCGGCTGGGCAAATTAAATTCCCCACGTTTTCAATGAAAAGGACGTTGACGTCTCGTATGCTTAATTTTTCCAAAGCCTTTCTCACTAAATTTGCGTCTAAATGACATTCCTTTCCAGTGTTTATTTGAATAACCTTTACTCCGTGCCGCTTTATGGTCTCAGCATCTATTGATGTTGTTAAGTCTCCATTGATCACGGCTATCCTATTTTTCGTTTTTAACATTTCTATAAGTTTTTCTATCAACGAGGTTTTTCCAGATCCTATTGATCCCATCACGTCTATGGCTACTATCCCATACTTTTTAAGCAAAGATCTATTTTTTTCAGCTATTTTTCTATTCTTTTCAAGAAAATCTTCTTCAAGTTCTATGTCAAAAATTTCTCCCTCTTCAGCCTTGATTATTTCGTTCATACGCTCTTCACTTTGAATGAGTGAATAGAATTTAGACGAAAACAGCTTTCATTTTTGGGATTTATCTTGTATTAGAATTAACTAAGTTAAACCTTTAAACCTTCCGATATGTAACGATTAAACCTTTAAATAAAAAACGAATTTTTATTTTAAGTTAGTGACTTAATCATACTAATCAAAATTTGAACTTTACTGCTAGTGGAGGTAAAAAAAGCTAAATGCATAAGAGAGGTATGAAAGAAGAATTCCTGTCTTTTTGAGCATAAAAGCAAAGCATAAACCACGTTGGAGTTTTTTCACGAATAATTAGGCTTGCCATAATCCATCAATTTGAAACACGAAGGAAATCTGGATTAAGCCCAATTTGAGCTCTAAGTTAATAGCAATGTTTATTATTGCCCAGATTTTTTAAATTAAATAAAAAGAGTTTATGTGAGGTTGCATGTGTCTTGCAATTCCAGCCAAAGTTTTAAGCATTCAGGGGAAAACTGCTAAAGTTGATTTTGGGAGTAAAACCGTTAGAGAAGTTGATGTTTCGCTTGTTGATACCCGCGTAGGAGAATATGTGCTTGTTCATGCTGGATATGCTATTCAAGTTTTAGACAAAAAGGCTGCTGAAGAAACGGTTAAGCTTTGGAATGAAATTCTGAGAGAGTCGCAATTAGGATAAATTTTATTTTCAGTTGAAGTATATTGGAAAAAAATTTTAGAGATCCAGATCTTGTAGAAAGCATTGTAAAACAAATAAAAATGCTTGTTCCAAATTATGATGTGAAATTTTGCCATGTATGTGGAACTCATGAATGGACTATTACGCATTATGGAATTAGAGCCATTTTGCCTAAAAGCTTAGACGTTATAGCCGGTCCAGGATGCCCAGTTTGCATCATTCCAGCTAAAGAGATAGATGAAGTTGTATGGCTAGCATTGAACGGAGTGCTGGTCTTAACTTTTGGAGATGTTCTCAGAGTACCCGGTTCTAAAATTTCCCTTGCTCAAGCTAAAGCAATGGGCGGTGAAGTTAAAGTCGTTTATAGCGTAACAGATGCTGTTAAAATTGCTAAAGAAAATCCAGAAAGAGAATTCGTTTTTTTTGCTGTTGGATTCGAAACAACAGCCCCATCGAGCGCTGTTGAAATCCTCAATAACCCGCCTAAAAACTTAAGCTTCCTCATCTCTCATAGATTAATTCCACCAGCTATGGAACTTCTCCTTGGGATGGGCGATTTACAAATAGACGGCTTCATAGCCCCAGGTCATGTTTCGACGATCATAGGGATGAAGCCATATGAAATATTTCCAAAAGCTTATCGAATGCCGACTGTTATAGCTGGCTTTGAGCCTTTGGATGTCTTATTCGCCCTTTTTCTTTTGTTAAAGCAAATTGAAAAAAAGGAAGCAAAGCTTGAAAACGAATACACGCGAGCAGTTAAATGGGAAGGAAACGTTAAAGCTCAAAAAGTGATCGAAGAAGTGTTTGAGATAACCGATGGTGAGTGGAGAGGCTTAGGTAAAATACCCTCATCAGCATTAAAATTAAAAAATGAATTTTCGCATTTAGATGCAAGATCAAGATATGACATGAAGGTTAGTCCTTCAAGAGACTTATTGCCAGGCTGCAGTTGTCATTTAATAATAACTGGTAAAATAAAGCCTAACGAGTGTCCGCTCTTTATGAAAGCTTGTACCCCTCAAAGCCCTAAAGGTCCATGCATGGTTTCGGTCGAGGGCACTTGCGCCATATGGGCTAAGCATAGGATTACTTAACAAACTTTTGATTATATTGAGCCTCGAAAAATCATGTAAGTTTATATACTTGTTTTCGTTATTTTTTCGTTCATAAGTATCATTGAGGAGGAAATTTGATTAAGATGGGGAACGATCTAACAGTAAACGTGAGCCCATTTTGCTTTGTAGAAGAAGTCTGGAAATCCTACTCGCTTCCAAAAGAAGTAATAATCCACGATACTACACTAAGAGAGGGAGAGCAAACTCCTGGAGTAGTTTTTACACCCGAAAATAAACTGGCCATCGCTAGAAAGCTAGAAAAGATCAAAATTCAACAAATCGAATCTGGATTTCCAGCAGCTTCCAAAGATGAAATTAAAGCTATAAAGGCCATAGTTAAAGAAGGTTTAAAAGCAAAAATATTCGGATTCGCTAGAGCTGTTCCTCAAGATATAGATGCTGTTGCCGAATGCGAATGCTACGGAATAGTTCTTTCATTCCCTCCATCTGATATCCATTTAAAGTATAAGCTTAAAATGTCCCGTGAAGAATACCTGGATAGAGCTGTTAAAGCAGTAGAACGTTCTAAAGGATATGGGCTATATATAACCTACAGTGCTGAAGACTCTACTAGGACTGATCTAAACTTTCTTAAAAGAGTTTTTAAAACAGTTACAGAAGCTGGAGCCGATAGAGCTAGAATAGTAGATACGCTTGGAGCCATCAATCCTGGAGCCATTAAGTACCTGGTTAATGAGATTAAAAAAGTCGTTAATGTTCCAATAGAAGTCCATTGCCACAATGACCATGGATTAGGAGTGGCCAACACTTTAGCGGCTTACGAAGCAGGCGCCTCAGTATTATCAACCTCTATAAACGGACTGGGCGAGCGTGCAGGATTGGCTTCCACAGAGGAAGTCATAATAGCTCTACATAATCTTTACAACGTAAGAAATTTTGATGCTACGAAGCTCTACGAAACTTGTAAGCTTGTTGAGAAGATAAGTAGGATCCCAATTGCTCCGACCAGACCAGTGGGTGGCGAAAACATCTTTGTTCATACTTCGGGAATTCACCAACATGGAGTGCTTGAAAGCCCGACAACATACGAGCCCTATCCGCCGGAGCTTGTAGGCCAAAAGAGAAAACTAATTCTAGGTAAACTAAGTGGAAGGCACGCTGTGGAAGCTAAACTCCAAGAGCTCAACATTAAAGCTTCTGAGGAAGAGATTAAGAGAATAACGGAGCTTGTTAAAAGAAAATCTGAAGAAAGGAGAAGCGCTCTCTCTAACGTTGATCTTATGGAGATAGTTAATTCCGTTATAAAGAAAAACTAAACTTTTTTGATACTTTATGCTTTATTAATTAGTAAGAATACTTTTTGGGGATTTTTAATTTTGGAATAAAA
>JAWCQS010000067.1:0-5136 GCA_038869655.1 Bathyarchaeia archaeon
GGTTTTTGGAGTGAATTTTATATTTTTGCAGGATCGATGTACGGTGGTTTCATAAGCGCAAACATGGTCAATCCAGATTTAACACGTATATCGATAACTGGATTGGCCATTATAGCATCGATTCTAACAATGGCTTATGGCTTATGGACTATGAAAAGAATTTTTTATGGAGAACTTCCAGACCACCTTAAAGATGCAAGAGAGGGCTCGATGCTTATGGTGGCGCCGATAATTATGTTGGCAGTTTTAGCAATCGTTCTTGGGATATACCCAACTATTTTAAACAGAGCCATAAGTTCAACTATAGTTGAACTTATTCCATAAATCAAACCATGGTTATGAAATTTTATTTTTTAAGCGTTTAATACTTTTAAAATCTCATCAATCAACGCGTCGCTAGCTTTTTTTACTTCTTTCGATAATCCCTTTCCAAAGCCTAAGCTTTTTGGCTGAATTACTAGAACAATCACTTTAGCCTTAACAACTTTTTCAATATACTCAATGAAAACTCTTAATGGTAAAGCATGAGTTGATGTTGAAATTCCTCCTATTTGTTCAGAAGATATTAAAGCAAAAGAGCCTGGACCAGCATTAAGTTGACCAGAATCGATTAACAGTATATGCGTAGGGTTCACTCTCTCGATCATTCCAATAAAATTTTCTGGAACGGTTTCGAATTCTAATAAAGAGACATGGCTTGGAACTTTTCCAGACAATTTCTTCACTATTTCAAGTCCTACGGCATCGTCCTTTCTCATGCGGTTTCCTATGCCAGCTATGACTATTTTTTTAGCTTTTAAAAGCCACCTTCTTAACTCTTTTTCTAAAGAATTAAAGGACATCAACTTTAAAAAAAGAGTGTTTAATTTTCAGTCTACTTTCCTTCTCTCATCCTTCTTAAAAACCTTCCACAACAAGTTTCTTCTTCCGATAAGTGAAGAACTTCTATACATGCTCTAGGTTGTGAAAGTTCCTCGCAAACTTTAGCCAATTCATCTTTTTGCATAGCATCATATTCGCAACTAATAATTGCTTTCATATGAAGCCTACATAGTTTATTCCAAAGTTTTTTTATTTCAGGATGATTTCTTATGGAGATTACGTCTCCTCCTATTTCATTAGCTTTTCTGATGAGTTCATCCGAAACTTTGTCTATTTCTTTTTTAAGCCTATGTACTTTCTCTACATCTTCTCTCTCCATTCTCAGCTACCTTCTTAAATTATTAAAGCTAGCTAAATATATAAAACTCACGATTTATAAAATTAAGTGATGAAAGGTTGCGGTATGCTATCGAAACCATTGAGGCGGCGAAAAAATTTGGTGGTTTTGTTTTAGTGAGTTGCCCAAACCTTCAATTTGTTTATAGCGAGATTTTAGGGTTAACAGGATCAAACGGAGCTGGAAAAACTACTGTAGTGCGCACGATGGCTTGTTTATTGAAAACAGCCAGCGGGATACTCATCGATGAGTATAACGCTATAGAAGAGCTTGAAAAGGCCAAGCAAGATTAAGGAGAAAGATCGCATGGAAAAAGAAAGAATAACCATGACCCATGGAGCTGGCGGCCAAGCTATGCAGGAGCTTATTAAAAAGTACATCTTAAAGTATCTTGGTGGAAGCAAAGCTGAAGTCCCTCTTGAGGCACTTGACGATTCAGCCGTAATTGATGGGATCGTACTAAAATCCGATTCGCATACTGTAAAGCCAATTTTCTTTCCAGGAGGCGACATTGGAAGGCTTGCTATTTCCGGTACTGTGAACGATATAGCAGTATTAGGAGCTGAACCAATAGCTTTAGCGGCTGGCATGATAATAGAAGAAGGTTTTTCAATAAGCGATCTTGAAAGGATTCTTAAAAGCATGAAAGAAACTTCTGAAGAAGCAGGGGTATACGTTATAACCGGAGATCTCAAAGTTGTAGAAAAAGGGGCTTTGGAACAATTCATGATAAATAATACTGGAATAGGAAAAAGGACTGAATATCTTGATTCAAACATTGAAGAAATAAGAAAGTATAGAAACTTTGAATCAAAATGGCTTTTAGACTCGAACGTTAGGGATGAAGATATTATAATCGTTTCTGGAACCATAGGAGACCATGGAATAGCGATCCTTTCATGCAGAGAGGGTTATGGGTTTGAAAGTGATGTTGAATCGGACACTAAGCCCTTGAACAAGCTTATTCAGAGGCTATTAAAAGTTGGCGGAATCGTTGCGATGAAGGACCCTACTCGTGGTGGTTTGGCCAATGCTTTGAATGAGTGGTGTGAAAAATCGAGAATAGGCATAGAAGTTGAGGGGGAGCAAATCCCTATTAAAGAAAGCGTTAAAGTAGCTTGTGAAATGCTTGGAATAGACCCGTTAGAGATAGGAAATGAAGGAAAGCTTTTAATAGCAGTTGTGAAAGAAAAGGCTGAAGAAGTTTTAGATGAGCTTAAAAAAACCGAGGAGGGCTTTGAAGCTAGGATAGTGGGAAAGGCTACGAAAGAATTTAATAGCGTGATCCTTAAAACAAGCGTAGGAGGGAAAAGAATAGTTTCAGCTCCACTGGGTGATCCTATACCTAGAATTTGCTAAGGAATAAGATTATCATGAATTTCTTAGAAGAAATCAAAATCAATGTAAGACTATTCAAAATGGAGGACCTCCAAAAAGTTTACGAAATTGAATGCGAGTCTTTTTTATTCCCTTGGCAAAAATTCGTATTCAGGTATTATCATTGGCGTAATCCTGAAGGATTCTTTGTTGCCACTAAAAATGGCGAGATAGTTGGTTATGCTATAACAGAAATCGCGAAGCATGGGCTAGAAAAGCATGGACATTTACTCAATTTGGCAGTTAAGCCTAGTTTTAGGCGTAAAAAAGTCGGTACAGCTTTAATGGAGGCTGTTTTTAATTATTTGGCTAAAGAAAGCGTAGAGGATTTATGGCTTGAAGTTCGTATTTCAAACCTTGTAGCAAGAAGCTTTTATTCAAAGCTTGGGTTTAAAGAGAATGGAAAAATATGGAGATACTATCTAAACGAAGATGCCATAAAAATGGTGAAGAGATTAAAAAGATAACATTTAATTAAGCTGATACTGCCATCCATTCGTGAAGAGCGTCTAAATCTTTCAAAGCTGACCCGTTGACCTATTGAACCTATCTTTGAATTAATCCCTAATCTCTCTTGGTTCATCTCCAAGAACTGGCAATGAACCGAGGTTTGGATTATGCTTTTATTAGATAACTCAAATACAGTTATGATCTGATTGAAGGTGCCTTTGTCATGTTGAAAATATTAAAGATGACTTTGGAAAAGTATTCTATCATAAATTCCTGTAAGATCACAGTATTGGTTGAAGATACTCCCCATAAAAAGAAGATGGGGCTACTGCATAAACATGGCCTTTCACTTTTAATCGAGGCAACCTCAAAAAATGTAAAGTCGAAGTTATTATTTGATGCAGGGCCTTCGCCAGAAATAATTGTAAACAACTTAAAAATTTTGAATTCAAGGTTAGATGATTTAGACGTTATAATGCTAAGCCACGGACATTACGACCATTTAAATGGGCTTTTAGAAGTCTTAAAGCGTACTGAAAATCCTACACCAGTAATAATCCATCCTAAGATGTTAGATCCAAAATTTACTTATAAACCCAATCTTACCTACATTGGACCTAGGTTTAATCGTTCTTCTATAGAAGCGGTTCGGGGGATATTGGTGCCTACAAACTCTCCTATAACTATAGCAAATGGTATCACGACGAGTGGAGAGATAACTCTTGAGACTAATTTCGAAGAGCCAAAAGGTTTCTGGAAGCTTGAAGGCAATAGATTCATCAAAGATTTAATGATCGATGAGCGGGCGCTTATCATTAATCTTAGTACAAAGGGTTTAATAATTGTTGTTGGTTGCGCTCACCGTGGGATAATAAATACGCTAAGACACGCAATGAGAATTATGAATGAAGAAAAAATTCATGCCGTTATAGGTGGATTCCATCTTTCAAAAGTGGATGATGAGATAATTCATACAACCGTAAGCGAGTTAAAAAAATAGCGCCGAATAACATTTATCCGTGTCACTGTACTGGAACAAAAGCTATAATTAAGCTCGTTAAGGTATTTGGAGGTCAATGTAAACCAATTCATACCGGCGATACAATAATATTACAGTAACTTGGCAACTCTTAAATTTATTTAGCGAATTTTAGTATTGATCTTTCTCACTAAAATGCCCTGCGCCTCGCCTGTATCGCATACCCATTCCAAATCCACGTCCGATGTTACCACCAACTCCCATACCGGGATTGGGGCCGAAAGGCATTAATGGATTGTAGTTTAATTGTTGTGGAACAGTCGTAGGCTGAAATTGTTGATATGGAGTTGAGGGAGATAGAGTGGTCTGCGAAGAATAAAAGTTATATGGAGGGTATGCAGTGGGTGAAAAACTAGTCATCGTTTGTGTTGTATAACTTGGGTTAGCCCACCATCCTCTGGGCATTCCTGGAAACCATCTACAATAAGGAGAAAGATTTGGGCCTAATCCTAATCCAAGGCCCCTTCCATATCCGCGTCCATACATCCCATAACTCATACATTTATCACCAAGAATTATATTCAATTGCACATAAATATAGATGTTTGGATTTCTCTGTTGTGTTGCATGACTAGACATTTTTGCGTTTAGACATGAGTTTGAGTAGTTGGCTTATCGGCATCCATACACCTCATAAAGGAATATTCCATGATTACGATTGGCTAAAAGAGATTGGAAGCGAGATTCTACTAGATATGCGCATCCTCGATTTATGGGAATCTGAGCTTGCCAAGATGAACGATGGCAAGGAGGGTAGAAGATACGTCTATCCAGAAGCCTTCATAAGGCTTTTAGGCTATATGCATCTACTGTTCCATTTGCCCTACAGGCAGACAGAAGGCTTTCTTAAAGCCTTAAGAAAGTTTGACTCAAGGATCAAAGTGCCTGACTATTCAACGATAGATAGGAGAGTGAACAAGCTCAATATAGATGTTTGTCATTTTCTATCAAATTCCCATGATTTTTTTGGTTATTTCTATTTTAGCAGACGATGCCCGACAAAAGCCTTTTTAAAGTTTCTTTCGGCATGATTTCTAAAAGTTTGGGCTTT
>JAWCQS010000068.1:0-5126 GCA_038869655.1 Bathyarchaeia archaeon
AATTTTAGGATTTCCTAATAATGCTTGTGCAATTCCAACTCGCTTGCGGTAACCAAGTGAGAGGTTTCCTATTAAAATATTTTTTACGTGTTGCAAATTTGTAATGGACGTTACGCGCTGAATTTCATTGGGAATGTTTGATTTTTCTATTCCTTTGATCTTTGCTACAAATTCTAAATAGTCCTCAACGTCCAAGTCTTCATAAATGGGAGGTGACTCGGGCAAATACCCAATTTTCTTTTTAGTATCTAAGGGGTTGTGGAAATTGCTAATGCCATCGATCAAAATTTCGCCTTCAGTTGGAATTAAAAAGCCCGTAAGCATGCGAATTGTGGTAGTTTTTCCAGAACCATTCAGACCTAAAAGTCCAATAATTTCCCCCTCTTTGAGAGAAAAGTTCAAATTGCTGACTGCTAATTTTTCGCCATAATACTTGGTTAAATTGGAAACTTGAATCATAGTTCCTTTTTTTAAAACTTGTGCATGACGTCAATCCCAACTTCCCGACGCACCCCCACCTCCAAAATCTCCCCCACCACCAGAAAAGGAACCTCCACCCGAACTAGAATAACTAGAAGACGAGTAACTAGAACTACTGCTAGAAGAGGAGCTGCTAGAACTCCCGCCCGTGTAGTAATAACCTCCAGTTGAACTGTCCGGATAGCCGTATCGACGAGACATTTCAACAAGTAAAAATATAAGCATATTGATAGAAGTAATTAATTTAATTGCGTCCAAGTCTCGTTTAAAAATACTTCCTGCAAAACTTATAATTCCAAACAAAAGTAAGGAAGGAAAAAACCCTTCAATTGAAAACCATTTAGACAGAAAGTGAAAAAGTATATAAGTAACAAAAAAGAAAACAATAATAAAAGCTGGCAAGTTTTCAGACTCACTATCTCCTTCTGCTGTTTTTTTTTGATCCTTTTCTTTAGAAGATGGTGGAGCTTCAAAATCTCCTTTGGAGAGAACGTCTATTACGGCGTTTACTCCTAAATTGATTCCTTCGTAAAATTTGCGTTCTTTAAACTTAGGGACAATTACATCACGAATAATTCGACTCGCTTTGGCATCGGGTAGGCTTCCTTCTAATCCATAGCCAACCTCAATTCGCATTTTTCGATCTTGCATGGCAAAGAGAAGTAAAACCCCATTGTTTTTTCCTTTTTGTCCTAGTTTCCATTTTTCTACTACTCTTAAACTGTATTGCTCTATTGCCTCTGGAGATGTAGTTGGAACAATGAGAATGGCGATTTGATTTGTAGTTTGTTCTTCATGGGCTTTGAGTTTGGCTGCAAGTTCTTGTTTTTCTTCTGCCGATAGAATCCCACTTAGGTCTGTGACTCTTTCGCGTAGCTCTGGAATAAGCTGTAAATCTTGAGAGTAAACGACATTTACGTTAGTTACAAAAAAAATTAAATTTACTAAAAAGATTATAAAAAGCCGAATAAAATCATGCGAGTAAAAGTTTCCAAGCTATCCAAGCGTTGTATCTAGCGTTAACATGATTATTAAGCCAGTGATAAGCCCAAAAGATGCTAATCTTTCATGACCAATTCTATGGGTTTCAGGTATGATTTCGTCACTTATGACGAAAAGCATAGCACCAGCGGCAAAGCCCATAGCGTATGGCAATAATGCTTTAAAGGTTACCACAGTCCAAGCCCCTAGGAGGCTCAATGGCATTTCAATCAATCCAGAGCCTGTAGAGACTAAATAGGACCTTAATCTTGAGTACTTTCCAGTTGCTAACAAAGAAAACCCCACAGAAAGTCCTTCAGGAACGTTTTGAATTCCTATCGCGAGCATAAGCGATATTGCAGCTCCGATGTTCATTGAACCAAAACCTACACCCACAGCAAGCCCCTCTGGCAAGTTATGCAATGTTATCGCGATTACGAATAACCAAATGGCCTTAAGCCTAGCGCTCATAGGGCCTTCATGACCCACTATAAAATGTATATGGGGAACAAGCCTATCCGCTGCTGTGACGGCCATGGTACCAATTGCTATCCCAAAGATTACTGGGAATAATCCTCCTATTTTTATGCTTGGCATTATCAGACTTGTAAAGCTTGCGGCAAGCATTACACCAGCAGCGAACCCTAATCCAACATCAAGAAACTTTTGAGAAGTTTTTTTGAAGAAAATTACAGGTAGAGCTCCTATGGTATTGAAAAGAGCAAGGATCATTCCTCCAAAAAGACCGAATAATATCGGGTTTCCATTCGTCAATAAAACTAAAGTTTCTTCAAAGCTCGTTTTGGTTCACCTAGAAGTTTTATTTTTACTACTGGCCAATAAAAAAAATGGTGAATGAATTCATCTTAAAACTCTCCATTTACGACTATGCGGACGAGCTGCGTAAAGTCCAGAAAGGCTTTACGTTACTCCTATACGCCTGTAGGCTTTTAAAGGCTTGCTAAAACTTCTCAAGCCAAAAAGGGATCGCCTCGATCCCTCTATGACTTCCTATACTTTCAAAGCGAAGTGATAGTAAGGTTTACTCTAAGCTCTTTAGTCTTTACTTCAGGGCTTAAGCCTAAGCTTGATAAAAGCTAAAAAACTTCCATTGGAAGTTCTGTTTAGGAAAATGCCTGAGTGGTTTTGGGAAAAATTCGTTAACAACGGCAAATCAATTTTGTTAATACTTTTTTAAATAAGTTTACTTTTTGACCTTTTGTTCTGCCAATGAATCTACGAATTGTTTGGCAGCCCTTTCGTACATTTTAAGTTCCTGCTCTGATATTGGTTTTACTTTCTCTAAAGCGTTTTCGAAGTGCCCCATCATAACCTTCAACTCGTTTACGTTCTTCTTTGCTTCTTCAGCATTCCTGTACTTGTCCAAATGTTCTTTTATGGATAGCATGATCGCAGTGTTGCATATGGCGGCTATGTCCGCTCCGGTATAGTTTTCAGTAAGCTTAGCTAGTTTATCAAAATCTACGTCTTCTCCAAGCTTAGTATTTTTAGTGTGTATTTTGAATATCTCTCTTCTGGCGCCAAGGTTCGGAAGTGGAACGTATAAAAGTTTGTCGAACCTTCCAGGTCTAAGCAAAGCTTGATCGACTATATCAGGCCTGTTAGTCGCGGCTATTACAACCACGTTCTTAAGTTCTTCCAAGCCATCAAGCTCTGTTAAGAGTTGGCTGATAACCCTTTCAGTAACATGGGAGTCTCCAATTCCGCCCCCTCTTACAGGAGCGATAGAGTCAACCTCATCAAAGAAGATTATGCATGGAGCTGCTTGTCTTGCTTTTCTGAAAACTTCTCTTACAGCTCTTTCAGATTCTCCGACCCATTTAGAAAGCAGTTCGGGACCTTTAACGCTTATGAAGTTCGCTTCGCTTTCATTTGCAACAGCTTTAGCCAATAGAGTTTTTCCAGTTCCAGGGGGACCGTAGAGCAGTATACCCTTAGGAGGGGAGGCATTCATATGCGCAAAAATTTCTGGGTATTTTAGTGGCCATTCTATGGCTTCCTTCAATTCTTCCTTTAAGCTTTCCAGATCTCCTACATCCTCCCATTTAATGTTAGGGATTTCGACCAAAACCTCGCGCATAGCTGATGGTTCAACATCTTTTAAAGCTTCTTGGAAATCCTTCATATTGACTATTATTTTGTTCAAAATTTCGATTGGGATGGACTCGGCCTCAAGGTCTATTTCAGGCAAAACTTTTCTTAAAGCTCGCATAGCCGCTTCTTTACAAAGAGCTTCTAAGTCGGCACCAACGAAGCCATGTGTGATATCTGCGAGTTTTCCTAAGTCTACATCCTTCGCTAGGGGCATATTCCTTGTATGGATCTGAAGTATCTCAAGCCTTCCTTGCCTATCTGGTACTCCTATCTCTATCTCTCTATCAAACCTTCCAGGCCTTCTTAAAGCAGGATCTATGGCGTTAGGTCTGTTTGTTGCCCCTATGACTATTATGTTTCCTCTAGTGCTTATCCCATCCATTAAAGACAGTAATTGGGCTACAACCCTTCTTTCAACCTCTCCAGTTACCTCTTCACGCTTAGGAGCTATGGCATCTAGCTCGTCGATGAATATTATGCTTGGAGCATTTTCCTGAGCTTTTTGAAAAACTTCTCTAAGCCTTGCCTCGGATTCACCATAAAACTTGCTCATTATCTCCGGACCTGAGATTACATAAAAGTTTGCCTCGCTCTCGTTGGCAACAGCTTTAGCCAGTAGAGTTTTTCCACATCCTGGAGGGCCGTAAAGAAAGACTCCTCTGGGAGGTTCTATTCCAAGCCTTTGGAAAAGCTCAGGATGCCTGAGTGGGAGCTCTACCATTTCGCGTATTCTTTGGATTTCTTCCTGTAAACCTCCTATGTCCTCGTAAGTTACCATCGGAATTCCTTTTTTTTCCGGAGCTGGCTCGCTCAGTACTTGTACTAAAGTGTTCTCAGCTATTTTTACAGGCCCATGAGGTTTAATTCTTACGACGATTAAAGGTACGGCACTGCCGAAAATCGATAATAAAACCATATCGCCTTCTATGAATGGCATATCCATAAATCTTCTCTTGACGAAGTTTGTGAACTCCTCATCAACGCTTAAGCGAACGTCTGTTGGAGCAAAAACTATTGTTTGGGCATTCTTAACGTTGGCTTTTCTAACACCTACGTACTCATTTATAGCAACTCCTGCATTCCTGCGTATTAAGCCGTCCATTCTTATTATCCCTTGATTTTGATCTTCGGCGTAAGCTGGCCAAGCTACAGCTACCGTTAGCCTTTTTCCATGGATCTCAACGAAGTCGCCTGCGGTAACCGCGAGTTTTCGCATCGCTTCGCTATCTATTCTAACCTTTCCATGTCCAACATCTCTTTGCTTAGCATCACCAACTCTTAATTGGATTTCGTTACTCATGGTCATTTCCTTCCGAGAGGCTTTAAACAAATGCTGATACTTCGATGGATAAATCCATTTCGATAAACTTTTATAAAAATCGACTATTACTGTTATATGAATTAATTTTATAGTTTCTTATTAAGTTTTAGTTTTGGCTTTCATCCTCTATTTAAAATCTTCTCCAATCCTAAGGTTTAAGGTCCTAAATCAAAAGTTTGATGTTTCTTTACCATAGGCTACTCAAGGTAGTCCCTTAAAGCGGCTAAAC
>JAWCQS010000069.1:0-5108 GCA_038869655.1 Bathyarchaeia archaeon
TTCTGTTAACTATATTCATGCATTTGATGGAGAACCAATCCCAAAGGAGATGAGTAATGCTCTCGCCCTCATTATATTGGGTGGGCCTATGGGGGTATACGATTGCTCTTATTATCCATTTTTTATCAAAAGAAATGAGACTAATTAGGCAAGCACTTCATAAAGAAAAACCAGTACTTGGGATTTGTTTAGGAAGTCAACTTCTCGCCGCTACGTTGGGTGCCGTGGTGAGGAAAGGGGATAAAAAGGAGATTGGATGGCATCCAATCAGGTTAACAAAATTCGCTAGGAAAGACGAATTGTTGGATAGTATCGAACCTTGTTTCATGGCTTTCCATTGGCATGGTGATATCTTTGAGCTACCTAGAGGCGCCATACTGTTGGCTTCATCAGAGCTAACAGAATTTCAAGCATTTCGTTATGGACACAATGCATATGGGTTCTTGTTCCATGCGGAGGTTACGGAGGAGATAATCGATTGCATGGTTAAAACATTCATGCATGAACTCCAAGAGTCGGGTATAAATCCTTTTGATGTGCTTACGAAAACTAAAGGGTACTTGCCCCACCTTCGAAGAATTGGCAGACTAATTTTCCAGAAATGGGTAGGTTTGATTAAAATAACGGCTTAGGATTTTTTTTCACTTTTATGCATTTGATAGGCTAAAAGTAAATTTTATTAACCCTTTATCTAATCTAATCATTGTTAAGCCTGAAAAACTTTGGGCTGAGAACAATGTCAAATTATGAAAAAATGTTCCATAGAGTCCATAAAGCTCCCTTGATAGATTGCAATGCCTCATCTAAATTTCTAAAACTCATCATGGATTTAAAGTTTTTATCCATAATTTTCATAATTCTTCTTTTAATCGAAAAAGGCTTGACACTCCAATTCCTTTACTTAGGTTTCAATTCGTTCTATTTTAACTTAGATTTATGCTTTCTTATGAATAAACTTAATTTTTTATTCGGCCATTCGAATTGTATTCTTAACATGTGGAGCTTCAATCTAAATAAAAATAGTCTTGAGCTTCTATTAGAAAATAACTTCGATAACATTGAGCACTCGTTTCCACAATTGAAAACAGCTTTTTTGTCCATGGTTGGAGGCTACAATATTTCCATCATAATTCCATCATTAAATGAAGAAAGATATATAAAAAAATGTTTGTTATCACTTTTGAATCAATCATACGATAAGGATTACGAGATCATCGTGGTTGATGGTGGAAGTACCGACAAGACAATCGATATAGCCAAGAAGTTCGCGGATAAAGTTATAGTCTCTTCTAGACCAGTAGGCAAAGCCAGAAATTCTGGAGCTAGAATAGCGAAAGGGAATATCTATGCTTTTATAGATGCCGACACTATAGCCTCTAGAGAATGGCTTTCAACAATTGAAAAAAGTTTAATTGGACAAAAGGAAGTTGCTGGTGTGCTGGGCCCAACTTTACCGTACGATGGATGTGCATGGGATCACATAAGCTATAAGATCGCCACATGCTGGCTGCAGAAATTTTCATTAATGCTCAGATTTCCCCATGTTGCAGGTTTCAACTGCGCTTATAAAAAAGATCCCTTTTGGAAAGCTGGAGGTTTCGATGAAAAAAGAACTTTGTCGGAGGACGTTATGCTTTCGTTTAAAATCAGGGAATTTGGAAGAATAATTTTTAACGATGAGATGAAAGCGTACACATCAACTCGAAGGGCCAAAAATTCAGGATATCTTTACTTAACGATGTTTTATTTGCTAAATTGGATTAATTTTGTTCTTTTCAAAAAAACTTTTGACTATCCGATAGTAAGATGAACGCAAAAAGTTGATCAAAAGACTTATGTGATTCCCTAGGATCTTTTTTAACAAAGGCAACCAAAAAATGAAAAAAGGAAAAAAGAACGCCTTTTCGTTGCTTGCTAAACCTTTAAGAGAAGCAATAAAAGAGCGTGAATTCTTAAGGGCTACTGAACCACAAGCTAAAGCCATACCAGTTATTATTAAAAATAAAAATGTTTTACTTATAGCCCCAACCGCAAGTGGAAAAACTGAAGCCGCGATACTCCCGATTTTAAGCAAGTTCATCAGTTCTAAGGGCTCATCTAAGGGCATATCCATACTTTACATCACGCCTTTAAGAGCCTTAAACAGAGACCTTTTAGAAAGAATAGAGTGGTGGTGCAAGCGCTTAGATGTTAAGGTAGGCGTTAGGCACGGAGATACTGAGATCAGAGAAAGAAGCATGCAAGCCAAAAGTCCACCAGATATGTTAATAACGACCCCTGAAACTTTACAAGCAATACTTCCCGGTAAAAGAATGAAAAAGCATTTAGAGGCTGTAAAGTACGTCATAATAGATGAAGTGCATGAATTCGCTGAAGATAAGAGGGGAAGTCAGCTTTCTTTAGCTTTGGAAAGATTAAGATGGATAACAACGAGAGATTTTCAAATAGTAGGTCTATCGGCAACAATTGGAACTCCTGAAAAAGTTGCCAAATTTTTAGTTGGAAACGAAAGGGATGTTGAAGTAATAAAAGTTCCAATAGCCAGAAAAATGCTACTGAAGGTCTTGTACCCAAAACCTTCAAGAATGGATTACGAACTTTCCTCTAAGCTATACGCTCATCCAGAAGTTGTAGCTAGGCTCAGGATAATGCGTGATTTGATTAAAAAACATCAGTCTGTTTTACTTTTTACCAATACCCGGGCTAGAGCCGAAGTGCTCGCAAGTAGATTCAAGGTATGGGATTTAGACTTTCCGATATCAATCCACCACGGTTCCTTGGCTAAACCTTCTAGAATAGCAGCCGAGAGGGGCTTAAAAGATGGGAATTTAAAGGGTCTAGTGTGTACTTCTTCTCTAGAACTCGGACTCGATATAGGAAGGGTAGACTTTGTTATACAATACATGAGCCCTCGCCAAGTTACACGACTAATCCAACGCGTAGGCAGAAGCGGACATAGAGTGGGAAGGATTGCCGAAGGAGTAATAATAGCGATGGATTCGGATGACGCCCTAGAAGCCATAGTCATAGCGAAAAAGGCATATGAAGAAAACCTTGAGCCGGTGATCATTCCAAAAAAGCCCTTCGATGTGTTGGCCCATCAGGTAGCTGGCCTATTGTTACATAAAAAAAGATGGTACATATACGAAATTCTGGAAGTCTTTAAGAAAGCTTATCCCTATGCCGAATTGACAGAAAAAGATTTGATCTCGGTCTTGTCCTACATGCATTCAAGATACCCCAGGTTGGCTTGGTTTTCTGAAGAAGATGGAATAGTTTTAAAGCCTCAAAGGACTAAAGAGCTTTACAGGTATTTTTTTGAAAAACTTTCGATGATACCAGACGAAAAACAATATTTAGTTATCGATAGAACTTCAGAAACCCCTGTCGGGATTCTTGACGAGGCTTTTGTAGCTGAGTATGGAGAGCCTGGTACGAAGTTTATTGTCCGTGGGACTCCATGGAAAATGATGGGAATTCATGGAGATAAAATCTACGTTAAGCCTATCGATGATCCTACTGGAGCCATTCCCAGCTGGGTTGGAGAGGAAATTCCAGTTCCTTTTGAAGTAGCTTATGAAGTTGGAAAGATGAGGAGAATTTTGTATGAAGAGTTTAAAAAAGGACTAGGAAAAGATGAAATAATCGAAAAAATTTCAAGAATGTACTCCGCCGATAAGGAAACCCTTGCCAAAGCTTTGGAAGAAACTTTTGATCAGGTATCCCAAAATTATCCAATCCCCTCGGATAAAGCGATTACAATAGAAGATTGGGAAGATTATGTGATAATAAACGCCAATCTCGGAACTTTAGTGAACAGAACTTTAGCAAGGCTTATAGGGTACATACTTTCGGAGGAAATCGAGTATACCATAGGGGTACAACAAGACCCTTATAGAATAGTGATCCAAACAGCTGATTTAGCAAATAGCGATGATATAATCAAGATTCTGATTAGTTTAACAAGAGTGGATATAACAGAGCTGATAAAGAAAGCATTGATGAGAACTGGCCTTTTTAAACGAAGGCTCGTCCATGTTGCGAGGAGGTTTGGAGCTATTTCGAGATGGGTAGACTTTAGTAGCATAAGCTTAAAAAGGTTAATGGAAAGCTTTGAAGGAACGGCGATCATCGAAGAAGCCTTAAAAGAAACTTTAGAGAAAGACCTCGATGTTTTCAATACCGCTAAGGTTTTAAATAAAATTGCTAATGGAGAGATCGAAATAATCAACATCGATAACAAGGGAAGACCAACCCCAATAACTAAAATAGGATTGGAAAGGATAAGCATGAAAACAGATTTGATTCCTCCAGAAAAAATGAAGCGCATATTGATCGAATCCACAAAGGCAAGGATTTTGAACGAAGTGAGGAGTTTTGTATGCACTTCATGCTGGAATTATGCCGAGATGATGAGAATAAAGGATTTGCCTGAAGATTTTAAATGTCCATTTTGTAACTCAAAAGCCGTAGGAATATTGAACGAAACAAAGGAAGAAATCGAAAAACTGATTCGTAAGAAAGATAAAACCTTATCGAATAGGGAAAGGAATTTAATTGATGAAGCCAAAGAGAGTGCTAAACTTTTTGAAAAATATGGGAAAGTGGTTGCATATATAATGGCTGGAAGGAAATTGGCCATAGAGGATGTAAAAGATATTTTAAGGTATCGAAAGGAAATATCCGATAATCTCTTTGAAGCCATAATAGAGGCTGAGAAGGAGGCTTTAAAGAGAAGATTTTAATTAATTAGATTAGCTTTAAAACCACAATGGTGGAGCTCATTGAAAAAATCGTTGATTTTGGCAATAGCACTTATTTTAATCATAGTAATAGGGTTTATTTCAAGCGAAACAATGGTTAAATGGCTTTGGATGGAAGAAAAGAAAGCAACCAATGCGAATAAAGTAGTTTTTATCCATTATTTAGATGAAAACATAGCAATAAAAGAAGTACAAGCTGGAGGCATTCATGCATATTTTTGGAGAGTACCACTAGAAATAACAACCCAACTTAAAAACGATCCTAATGTCAAGCTGTATGAGGCTCCAGGAGGGGCCTTCAGTTTGCTCATAAATCCAGCTCCAATAGAATCTGGATTTAATCCT
>JAWCQS010000070.1:0-5066 GCA_038869655.1 Bathyarchaeia archaeon
ATCCCTGTCAGTGATCCGGTGTCGCACTTTTTTTTTTTTTTTTTTTTTTTTTTTTTTTTTGTTTGATGTATTTTATTAACACAGAAAATTAATTTTAATATTGTTTTTATATTAATTATATAGGGTGATATTTTGGTAAAGTATTGGTTTACTTTTTGATTTAAATGTTTTGGTTTTTGTTCATAAGGAAATGAACAAAGAATAAAAAGCTAGCTCCATGGAATTGGCTCTTTTTTGATTATTCCATAAATCGTCAACACTGAGCCTAATATGGCTAAGCCAATGCCAAGGTTGTTCAATTCATAAGATTTGGATTCCTTCGGAATCAAAACTTCACGTTGATAAATCACTTGAAAGTTTACTTCTTTTTTTAAAAAAGAGTAAGAGTTATCAAAAATGAAGAAATAAACACCATCCTTATCAACAATCAAGCTAGTATTAAAATCTTTAACCCTTAGAAGCCTTAGCTTATAATTTACATCATCCTCCCTAGCCTTCCATTTCTTAAAGTTTTCTTCTTCAAGTATGTAAAAATTTATATCGTTTTGGTCATCAGTTTCCAAGATCTCCACTTTTCCAAGACATGTTATCGTAGTGTTTTTTTGCAAACTTCTTTCTATAAAATAGACATCTTTCACGGAGAAGTATACAGGCTCGATCAAGTTTCCTTTATCGATTTTAACATCGTATGCAATTGAAGTCTGGGTTCCGAAAACGAACAATAAAAGGCCTATTACAATAATCGTAATCCCTACAAAGAAAATTTTTGGGCTCAAACCAATCCTTCTCAAGCTTTACTTAAACGCTGATTACCTTAACCTTTCCCCACATCTATAACAATAGTTTGCTCCTGGATCTATAGAGGAACCGCATCTAAAGCAATACTTAAGCCTGATAGGCTCGACTTTAACTTCTTCCTTTTTCAAAGCCCCTTGTTCTTCAACGATTAGCTCTTGATTTCTCACGTATTCTCGAATCATTTTTATCATTTTTGCATAACCGATTAGGCTTCCCTCCTTAACACCCAAGATGCTTGCTAAATTCTTATCAACACGAATTCTTTTCTTTAACATGCTACTCAAAGTTTTTTCACCAAATCTGAGCTAAAAAGCATAAGTCCAGTTCTTATCTTTGAATTCTTAAACCTTTTGTTTAATAAAAAATTAAAACATGATGTTGTAAATATGATCAAGGAAAAAAACCGGAATAGGTCATAAAATTCGAAAATTTCTACGCCATCGTCATAAGCCTTAAGTATTATGTTAATTTCATTGATGGAAGCATCGCCAACGTAGATCCTTCTAAACTCTGTTTGATAGCCTGGCATAGCAGTTATAATCGAATAATTTCCACTTTCAAGCCATAGCTCATAAAAGCCTTCCAACGTTGCCGTTTCAACATAATTCCCGTTACTCGAGGCTGAAACTGAAGCCCAGGATAAATTTACAAGCTCATCTAAGTAATTAAAACCTCTGATCCATCCAGCTACATAAGCCAGCTTGTCCAATTCAAAGATTACTGATGCTCTATGCGAAATTTTAACTTCTGTGAAAACTTCAAGGTTTTGCTCATAACCTGGAACCAAAACTTTTATCCTATACTTTCCAGAGGGCAACCCATAATCGAGTTGCATCACTCCATCCGTTGTATCGTAAAAATTTACCCATCTTTTAGCAGGATTTCCTGCATAACTTTCAAATCCATATAGGGCTATTGTGAAAGTTTTGTTCATGCATGGGACATAGCTTATGTTTGCTCCTACAAAGTTCCCAGCATCATCAAATAGCTCTATCCTTATCGATAAATCCTCCATAGAACTTGCTGGAACAAACATTTTTTCTTTCTTAAAGAGTATTGTAGCCTCGATAACGGCTCCCTTAACCAATCTAAAGTTTCTGTCGCTTACAGCACCTTCTAATCCTTCTATCAAAAAATCTTCTTGCTGGACATAGCCTAAAGTATTCACTTTTATTAAGTAGGTTCCAGAAGGTAAAGATTCATCGTGCAAAAGTAAATAATAGGGTAAAAGGCTCTTTGTTAACCTATAATAGTCTATTCCCCAATACTCAAGAGTTATACTACTGGATGCTGGCTGTTGAATATAAATCGTTCCGTAGTCTTTTCCAGCTTTATCGAAGAATCTTATGGTCATGTTTTTTCCAGGGAAAGTCCAATTCGTTATCCTAGGAGGGTTTTGCCACTCTATGGATGTAAACGTTACTTTAAGGATAGAGGCTTTAAACATTCCCAAGCTAACTTGAACAGAGCTGGAGCATCCAGCTACAGTAGCCTTTATCGTTTCTTCTTGAAGATATTCAGCCATGTACGCTTTTATCAAGTATGTATCGGGAAGCAAGCCTGAATCGTAGATTTTAAAAGTTTCATACAAGTCCCTAAACCCAGTTAAGCTTAAAAATGCTTGCTCATCTCCTGCACTGACGAATGTAAAATTTCTTGCCTTTAATCTTCCAGCTAGATCGTAAGCCTCTAAAACAAGAACGTGATCCCTTGGAGAAGGTGAATTCCCAGATGCAAACTTTTTCTCTTTAAGGTTAATTACAACATCAAGCCAACTGCTTTTCTCGAGAGAAAATTGAACAAAAGAATTCGTAGAATGATTTCCCAAATGCACTACCACTTCATCCAACTGATTGTAGCCGTTTATATGCGCTTGTATATAGTAATCCCCAGGTTTTAGTCCAGAAATAAAACCAGCTTCGGCTTGAGGAATATGCCCATCGTATTCGATCGATCCGTTGAACAAAAAGCGATGGTAAGTTAGGCTTGGAATAGTTGTATTCTTAAATATCGTTACAGGCTTTAGGTTAAAGTCAAGCAATTCAAGATAGAGCGATTTATATTTTAAGAAAGTAAGGCCTGGTCCTATTAAATAGCTGGCGCTTACCCAAGGGACCTCGTTTCGCCTACACTTGGACCGAATTGTTCAACCGATTATGGGGCTTGGTTTTAAATAAAGGTCAACATTCTCAAGCGATTGTCCTTCCAGAACAGTAACGGGATCCTCTAGCCTTATTGGAGAATACCCAGCGGCTTCAGCCGTTAAATTGTATGTGCCAGCGGGTAATCCATACAGAGTGTAGGCGCCGTTCATAGAGCTATTGAAATAAGCTCTTGCTTCAACTATTTTGCCTTGAGGGGTTTTTCCAACGGCGACTACTCTTCCTCCAGCTCCCTCGGGCAATTCTATCGGCTTTCCAAATAAAGATTCATTAAAGCCTCCATACCTAACCGTTCCTGAAATGTAGGCTGGGTTTAAACTACCACTTACAACTAAAGTTGGAAAATTTTTAGCACCTATAGAGGTGCCGTTAACAAAAATTTTAAAGAAATATCTTCCAATAAGCTTAGGAGCTTTTAGTTTAAAAATTCTTATCGAATGTTCTCCTTCAGGAATTCCGTTTGGAGTAGCGTTAACTACGGAAACTTTCCACCAGTTAGGGCCTATAGGATCGAATTCATTCTCTCTGGATACGTCTATAAAACGATAATCATTATAAACTAACTTATAGCTTGTCCATACGTTCGATGTATCTCCTTCTTTTAACCCACCGAATTCAGGAGGAATGTATATCGAAATCGAATAAATTTTATTATGAGTTAAATTTATTTTGAAAAGCAAGTCTCCAACCGTCTCGGTCAATACAATGCTTCTTGGGTATTCCAAACGAGCAATGGTTTCATTAGAATAGTCCAGATAATATGAATACTTCCCCGGGCTAACGGAAGCTGTTACAATCGAATCGGTTGAGGCTTTGATGAAAGCAATCTTATCTCCAAGAGCAAAAAACTGGATCATTAGTAGTAGCACTATTTTGCATATTTTGTGGAGCCTAAGCCTCGTTAAATTCATCCTTATTCACTCTATTCTTGTTATTACCCCTGTTCATGGTTCAGTTGTTTAAAGCGTTTAATAGAGAGATTAAATAGTTGGAGAAAGTTGTGTGAAGCATGGAAGCTTTTTCTATCACATCGGTATTTTTAGGATAATTATGGAGATAAAGTGAGCTGCCCCTCTCTATCGGAAGGGGCTTCCTGCTTCAACGATAGAGCTTGCTGGCACAAAAACCAGTAGAGGCTTCGTCTCAGCAGGCGAATTAGGGCTATCCCATCCCCTCATCTTTATTCTATTAGCTGATATCCAATCCCTCACGGGATTTTCATAGTCCAACCCTTTGGATGTGCCCCTTGGGTTTACCTTCACCACCCGAACACTAGCTCTTTCAGCCTTGTATTCGAGCAGTTGAAGGAATTTAGCCCAAGAGGCATCGAGTATCTTCTGGGCTAGATTATGATTTCTAACCATGTTTTGTATGTTCAGTTTTTCAACGCAAATTACGTCGTAGTTATCCACGTAGAACTTTGAAAGCTTATGGAGAAAGTCATCTCTTTGGTTTATTATCTTCTCGTATGCCTTTGCAAACTTTATCCTCTGCTTTTCTCTATTCTTCGAGCCCTTCTGCTTCCTTGAAAGCCAATGTTGAAGAGTCTTTATCCTTTCAAGCGTTTTCTCATAGAATCTTGGGTTTTCTATTTGTCTTCCCTCACCATCCGTGAGGAAGTGCCTTATTCCAACGTCTATGCCTAAAACTCTTTTATGCTCTCTTTTGGCAACATTCACTTCTTCCTCAACGCATATGCAAACAAACCATTTACCCGAGTTATGCCGTTTTATTATAACCTGTTTCATTCTTCCCTTAATTGATCTGTGAACTCTAATTGGTATGTCTCCAATTTTGGATAAGTGTAGAATGTCAAGCCGTTTTCCAGTTTTTATAAGCTTAAAGCCTGATTGATTGTAGTGAATGCATTTGAACCAGCCTTTGCCCTTGAACCTAAGCCTTCCAACTTTCTTTCCGTTCCTCTTCAGCTGTGATAGAGCCTTCAAATTTGAATATAGCTGGTAGAGAACCATCTGTAATGTTTTTGAGTAAACCTTGCATAGTTCAGGCTTCTCCATTTTAAGCTTGGGCAGTTGGGCTTGAAGCTCTAATCTGCTTTGTGGCTTGCCATTCCATTGAGTCAAGAAGTAATTGTAGGTTTGCCTA
>JAWCQS010000071.1:0-5038 GCA_038869655.1 Bathyarchaeia archaeon
CCTCCCAATGTACTTCAACCCTTAATTTAAAGAAAGTTCATTACTAAATCTATCAATCGTTCTTGGCTTATAAGCATTGCAGGGATAAAACTTTAAAATCTAAATTCAACTTTAGTTTAGGTTGCCATTGAAAAACTTTAATTATGAGATCTGCATATTTCGTTTTGAGTTTAACTTGGTTGATTAAGGTAAAGGCTCTAGGAAGAAAGAATGACTATGAAAATAAAAATTTTAGAAAAGAGCAATGAATCCATAAGGTTTTTGCTCAGTGGAGTTAGCCCAGCTTTTGCTAACGCGCTGAGGCGCATCATCATTTCAGAGATCCCAACTATGGCTATTGATGATGTAGTAATAATTGAAAACACTTCTACAATGTACGATGAAGTCCTCTCCCATAGGCTTGGACTCATCCCTCTAACCTCGGATTTAGATTCTTATTATCTTCCAGAAGAATGTTCCTGTAAAAGTGAGTTTGGATGTGAAAAATGTCGAGCATCGTTTGTTTTAGAAGCTGAAGCTCGAGATAAGACTATAACCGTCTACTCAGGAGATATTAAGTGCAGCGATCCAAGAATAAAACCTGTAAGTGACAAAATCCCAATAGTTAAGCTCGCACCTAAACAACGATTAAAGCTGGAAGCTTATGCTAAGTTAGGCCGTGGTTTAGAGCATGCCAAATGGCAACCAGTTTCAGCGTGTGGATATAAGTTTTTGCCTATAATAAGCATAGATAAAAAAAGATGCAATTTATGCGAAGAATGCATAAAAAATTGTCCTGAAAGAATTCTTGAAGTTCGAGGAAAAACACTGATAGTGAAAGACGAACTGAGGTGCACTCTATGCAAGGATTGTGTTAAGTGTTGTCCAATCGATCCTCCTGCGATCAAAGTAAACTGGGACGAGTCCGCATTCATATTCTATGTAGAGTCCACAGGCTCTCTAGGATTAGAAAGAATAATTAAAGAGGCTTTCAATCTAATCGCCAACAAATCAAAATTAGCATTGAGTCAAGTGAAAAAACTTAAATAAATCAAAGGAGAGGAGCTTTGAGGATGAGGAAAAACTTAAAAAATCCTAACTTATGGAGCTTAATAAAATTGCTTAAAAGGAAATCTAAAGAAAATAAAGCTCCAGTATGGAAAGCTATAGCTGAACTTTTGAGCTCTTCAAGAAGTTTAATGAGATGCGTTAACGTGAGCAAGATAGCAAGGTACTCCAATGAGGGAGAAATAGTAGTCATTCCCGGAAAAGTCTTAGGTGCTGGAAGTTTAACTAGCAAGTTAACTGTCGTAGCCTATAGGTTTTCTGAAGGCGCAAGAAAAAAAATATTGGAAGCTGGAGGAGAATGCATTTCTTTCTATGAACTGCTCGAAAGAAATCCTGAGGGAAAAAATGTTAAAATATTGGGATGATCGATAAAATGAGTGAGAAGCCAATTTTAATAGATGCTACGAATTTGATTTTGGGAAGATTGGCCAGTTACACCTCCAAAAGAATACTCCAAGGAAATCACGTGATAGTAATAAATGTTGAGAAAGCTGTAGTCTCTGGAAAAAGATCGAGCGCTACAAAAAAAGCTAGGGAGCGTTTAAAAACTAGGACTTTGGCCTCACTGGAGAAGAGCCCAAAGCATCCTAAAAGACCAGATACCTTTTTTAGGCATGTGGTAAGAAGGATGCTTCCATCGAAAAAGCCAAAGAGTAAAGAAGCTTACAAAAGGTTGAAGGTTTTCATCGGAGTTCCAGAAGAGCTTAAGGATAAATCTGCAATATCTATAAAAGAGGCTGATGCATCTAAGCTTCGATGCCCATATATAAGCTTGGAAGACTTCGCTGAAGAGCTTGGTTGGGTGAAGTAAAACTTGAGTGAAAGGAAAAAAGTTTTGCTCGTTAGTGGAAAGCGAAAAACAGCTATAGCGAGAGCTGTTGTTAAACCTGGTAAAGGAAGAGTCACTATAAACAATTTTTTAATTGATATGATCACTCCTGAGATAGCTAAGTCCAAGATGATGGAGCCGTTGATCTTAGCTGGAAGCAGATGGAAAGACCTTGATATAAGGGTGACCGTTAAAGGAGGAGGATTTATGGGTCAAGCTGAGGCGGCTAGAATGGCTATAGCCAAAGCTTTAGTTGAGTGGACGAGAAGTAGTGAGTTGAGAAAAATATTTTATAGCTATGATAGGACTATGCTAGTTGGCGATCCAAGAATGACTGAGTCCAAGAAATTTGGTGGACCTGGTCCAAGAAGGAGAAGGCAAAAATCTTACAGGTAGATGATTCTAAAATTGATGATTCCAATAAGATGTTTTACGTGTGGCAAACTTTTAGCCGATAAATGGGAAGAGTACGTAAAAAGAGTAAAAAATGGAGATGAGCCAGCCAAGGTATTGGACGAGCTTAAAATTAAGAGATACTGTTGCAGAAGGATGTTGATTTCTCATAAAGAGATAATCGATGAAGTGTTAAAGTATGTTGAAGTTTCTGAAAAAAGGAAGCTTCAAGAAGTTTGAAGGGGTTTTATGACTATGAAAAATTTTGCAATAATAAAAAACATCAAATCTAGAAAGATATTCGATAGTCGTGGAAGTCCTACGATTGAGGTTGAAGTCATAACCGAAAGTTCCTCTGGAAGAGCCTCAGCTCCTTCAGGAGCTAGTAGAGGGAGATGGGAAGTAGTTGCATATCCTTCTGGAGGAATCGATGGGGCAATAGAAGAAGTGAATGAGTCAATTTCGGCTGGAATTAAAGGATTGAATGCATGTGAACAAGAGAACATCGATGAGGCTCTTCATAGAATTGATGGTACCGAAAATTTTTCTAAAATAGGGGGTAACACCGCTTATGCTGTTTCAATGGCTGTCGCTTCAGCTGCAGCGAATTCTAGGGGTTTGCCACTTTTCCAACATTTAGGGAGATCGAGTAAATCACAGATTCCTTTACCATTAGGAAACGCCATAGGCGGAGGTATGCATGCGAGGGGGAAAAAGACAGACATTCAAGAATTTCTAGTTCTACCTATGAAAGTCAACTCTTTCTTTCAAGCCGCCCAAGCTAACATTAAAGTCCATTCAACGGTCCAAAGAGTTCTGGAAAGACATGGCCATACCGTTGGTGGGAAAGGAGATGAAGGAGCTTGGATATGCGATTTGGAAACTGAAGAAGTTTTAGAGGTGCTCTCCAAGGCTACGGAAAACATCGCTAACGAAATGGGCGTAGAGGTAAGAATAGGGTTGGATATGGCTGCATCAACGCTATGGGATGCTAAAAAAGAGGCCTATTCCTACGAGAGGGATAAAAAAAGCTTGAGCAAGGGAGAGCAGATAGACTTTGTCATAGATTTAATTGAAAAATACAAATTGGTATACGTAGAAGACCCGCTTCATGAAGAGGATTTTGAAGGTTTCTCAGAGTTGACGAACAAGGTTAAAGAAACATTGATTTGTGGTGATGATTTATTTACTACTAACGTCAAAAGGTTATAAATCGGTATAGAAAAGAGTTCAGCAAACGCCATAATCATAAAGCCCAACCAAGTTGGAACAATAACAGACGCCTACAAAACTGTTGAATTGGCCAGATCGGCAGGATATTTGCCAATAGCATCGCACAGATCAGGAGATGTATGCGAACCTTCGTTAGCCAATCTAGCAATAGCTTTTGAATGCCCTATAATCAAAACAGGAATAGTAGGTGGAGAGAGGATAGTAAAAATCAATGAATTGATAAGGATTGAAGAGCTCCTTTCAACAGAGGCCAAGTTAGCTCAGATTAAATTTGGAAAGGGGTGAAGTCTCCATGAGTGAGCAGGGAGAGTATTCCGAACCCAAATCTGAAAATTTATTACTTCCTCTAGAAGAATTGCTGGCTGCTGGATTACATATAGGCACACGCGCGAAAACTGAATTCATGGAACCCTATATATACAGGGTTAGGCCCGATGGACTTTTTATACTGAATATAAGCGAAACAGACAGGAAAATAAGGATAGCAGCGAAGTTTATAGCTAGGTTTGAACCCTCAAAGGTTCTGATCGTTTCCTCAAGACTCTATGGGAAAACCCCTGTAGAAAAGTTTTGTGAAGTAACTAGAACTACGCCAATCGTCGGCCGTTTTATACCAGGAACGATTTCCAATCCGCTAAACCCAAAACATGCTGAACCTTCATTGATAGTTGTTACTGATCCTAGAGCTGATATGCAAGCCATAGAGGAAGCCTCTTCAGGAGGAATACCTGTAGTGGCTTTATGCGATACGGACAACGTTTTCAGTGAAATAGATTTGGCAATTCCAGTGAACAATAAGGGAAGGAGAGCTTTAGCTATGGTATACTGGCTTTTGGCTAGAGAAGTACTTAGGGAAAGGAAAGATATTCCTCCAGATGGAGGCTTGCCATATAGTGTAGATGACTTTGAAACTAAGTTGGCAACAGTAGCTCCTAGATCTGGTGAAGGAGTTTGAAAATAAGGAGAGCTTGCCAAGCTGGAGCTTTTTATGCTGGAACAACAAAATCGCTTAAAGCACAAATCGAAAGCTGCTTTTTAGGTAAATATGGACCTGGAAGTTTGCCTAAGCTTAATGAATGCGGCGAAAGGCGTATAAAAGCTCTGATCTGCCCGCATGCCGGTTACATGTACTCCGGCCAGGTTGCAGCCCACTCTTACTTTGCCCTAGCTAGTGATGGGATTCCAGAAGCTGTAGTCATAGTAGGACCAAACCATACTGGAATGGGTAGTGGGGTCTCTATAATGAATCAAGGGATATGGCTAACGCCTCTTGGGAAGACGGAAATAGACTCAAGCTTGGCTAAGGAGATATGTAAAACTTCAAGCCTAATAGATGTTGATGAAAGTGCTCACGAGTACGAACATTCGATAGAAGTCCAGCTCCCATTTTTGCAGTATATTTATGGGGACAAAATAAAGTTCGTTCCTATATGCATGATGATGCAGGATCTAGAAACTAGCATTGAAGTTGGGGAGGCTGTAGCCAAGGCTTTATCAAGTTTAAATAAAAACTCAGTCATAGTAGCTTCATCGGAT
>JAWCQS010000072.1:0-4931 GCA_038869655.1 Bathyarchaeia archaeon
AAGGCTAAGGGACCCGAACCTAGGTGGGTGTGGACCGGGCGGGATTCGAACCCGCGACCTCTCGGTTGCGAACCGAGCGTTTGTACTGGTTTATGAATTCTCCATTCATACCGGGCTGAACTACCGGCCCTTCGTTTTGTATTATCAATTAAACTGAAAGAATGTTCTTTTAAACTTTTTTGGATCGATGAGTTAAGAACAATTAAGGAGTAAGTTTGTGCATCCATTAACTTTCAAGTTTATTTTTTATATTTTCGCTGAAGGTTTCAACTCTTGAATTTATCATCGCAGAGATCATCGGATTAAGAATTATGCCCAAAGGGCCCTTGATCTCGATTTCTAGCTCGACTATAGCTTTGGTTTTGTCTTTAGCCATGCTTTCCAACTCAACAGATCCATCGATTGATAAATTCTCTCCTAATGCTCGCCACTCGATCCTTCTGTAAGGATCTTTAAACTTGATTGATGCTTTAACAGACTTTGTCCTCGTTATAGTGGCCTGTTGAGTTTTTAATACCCATAGTGTGCTTCCATCTTCAATATCCTTCGCTTCATCCAAAATGCCCAAGCACAGCCCTATATTCTTTAAATCCAGAATAAACTTCCAACATCGCTCTATGTTCGCGCTGATCGATACTTCGGCTCTAGATTTTGGCATGAAGCTCACTAAGGTTTAGACAGAGATCAGATGTTCCGGATATTCCACGAATTTTTTAGCCCCTTCATCGGTTATCAAAAATACGTCTTCCACTCTAGCTCCAGCAATTTTTGGAATGGAGAGGATCGAGTGCCCTATCGATATAGTCATGTTAGGCTTTAGCTCGATAACGCTATCTTCAGGGAATATCGTTGGAAAAGGCTTTTCCTCAAAAGCTAAGCCTATTCCATGGGCGATTCCTCTCACATAATGCTGAGAATAATCGGTTCCTCCTAAAGCTTTTTGAGCAGCGTTATCCAAATCCATGATCCTTTTTCCAGGCCGCGCAACATCAACCGCCGCATTCCTGATTTTAATATAAGTTTCTAATAGCTTCTTCTGCTCATCGTTTGGGCTTCCGATTATGAACATTCGAGTCATATCGGCGCAATAGCCTCTGTAAACTGGGCCTATGTCTATAAGTATGAGCTCTTCTTTCTTTATCTCCTTTCTAGTGGCGATTCCATGAAGCCAGTTTGATCTATAACCTGAATTAACAAAAGTTGGGAAAGCAAACCTTTCAGCGCCTTTTTTTCTCATGGCATACTCTATCTCTCCGACAACTTCGTACTCCTTCATCCCTTCCTTTAAGATTTCGCGTACAGCCTCCATTCCGTTTATGGCTATTTCTGCGGCTTTCTTGATGAGCTCAAGCTCTTGATTCAATTTGACCATCCTAAGCTCCATGCACAGCTCTGTTGCATCCATAACTTTAACGCTTGGGTTAGCGAGTTTGAACCTTTCGATCAAGAAGGCTGGTAATGAAAAATCAAAATTGAAGCCAATAGTTTTTATTTCATTCTCTTTTATCCACTCGATTACGCTGACCATCATCTCATGCATGTTCGTGTATGTTTTTATACGCTTGATCCATGAGCTCTTACTTACTTCTTCTTCCTCTCCCTTAAAAACTATTAAGAGAGGTTCTCCTAGCTTGGGAATATAAAGCCTAGGTTGCTTCCTAAAATCTCCAGTAAAGTAATGGTAGTTTTCAATGTCAAGGATGGCTAGAGCATCTATGCCCCTTTCATCCATAAGCCTTTGTAGGCTTTTGACTCTCCCTTCATATGTTGATTGAGAAAAGCTCATCGACCCTCATCCTTAACGCTTATGCATGAAACTGGACAAGATTCCATAGCTGATTTAACGCAATCAAGGAGTTCTGGAGGAATTTTTCCAGTAGAAGTTTTTTCATTTCGATTAGTAGAAAACTTGGCTGAAATTCTAGATTTATTCTCTTCATCGATTTCAAACACTTCTGAGCATAGAGCGGCGCAAACTCCGCATCCGATGCAAGCTTCTCTACCGACTTCAACTATAGCCATGCCTAATCCTTCTTTAAAGCCTCGTTTATTATATCCGCTTGTATGTGATCTTGTACTACGACTTCGACCTTTTCTACGCCTTGAAGCTCTTTTAGTTTCCTTTTTATCTCCTTTCCTATATGTATGGCAAAAACTAACGGGCAAAAGGGAACCGTTAAATGGTACTTTACTGAAACTTTACTTTCCTCTATTTTTACTTCATCTATCAACTTTCTTTCAACTATTGGCGCTCCAAACTCAGGGTCCACTACTTCTCCAAGCTATTTCCAAACTTCTTTTTCATCGATTACGGGCATTCGGTATCCCTCCATAGATTTTTACTCAATTCTGTTGTAATGGGGTAAAGCAGCAATAACCTATTTTATCGCATTCCTCTTTCATATGCCCCCACCTATTATTTGGAATAACCTGAAGGGCCATTGGATATAATATATTATCTTCTTTGTAGATATGATTTGGCAATTCTTTTATCAAGTATTCTCCAATTTCTTTAACTTTTTTTACGAACTCGGAGTACTTCAACTCGCTGTTTTCACTTGCAATTTTATTCAACGCCGCCTTCTTCGCTTTCAAATCCCTATGCTCATCGCGCATTATCTCTGGTGGCTCTATAACACCAAACTTCTCCAGCTCTGGGAATAGAACTTCCTCCTCTCTTTTGTGATGCTTATCGGCCTCAATAAGATGCTCAGAAATATGCCTCAACGTTTTAACTTCTTCCACAACATCGCTAAAATCTTTAGCAGAGCCAATTGAGTTAATTATATTTTGTAATTTATCTATAAAATCAAGAATAGCTTTATGCTCCTCCATTAATGTATGTATTGGATGTCCAGGATTTACTTCAATGTCCACTCTCTTAAGACTGTCTTTTACGATTTCCAAATGAACATCGCAAAGTTTTCTCATCTCTTCTCTTGTTACGCCTTCTTGGATTATCTCTTGTTCAAGAAGTGCTAAATCCGTTGGGGAGAGGCTCTTTAAGAATTCCTTCCCCTTCTCTTTAATTTTGTTAACGTTAATTCCAGAATGAAGTTGCTTTAAAAGTTCCTTCATATCTTCTTTATTGTCTTTTTCTTTAGTAACCTTTTTTATTTTAACTATCCATTCTTTAGGCCTACTCTGCTCGTATTCCCACTTAAATCGACCTTTATGCTCAACTTCAAATTGATAGTAGAGTGGTTTCGGATCATGGTCGTTTATCACTCTAAGGGCTTCTCCTTCCTTTAGATTGTTCCACATTTCGAGTATTTTTGCATGCCTTTCAGGTGGTAGGGTATTCCTTAAATCAAGGTTTTTAATGGTTTCTTTCAATTCCGTTTACTTCCTCAGTAAATTATTACATATGTAATATTACTTACGTAATATTTAAATCTTTCGAAACAGTATTAAAATTTGAGTGAGAACATGCTACTTCCGTGCGAGATCGCGACCAGATCGGTTATTCCATCTATAAGGAGATCCCTAGTAAAAATTCTTTACGAAGAATATGGAGTAAAGCAGGCCAGAATAGCCAAGACTCTTGGAATTACGCAATCGGCTGTAAATCATTATCTCCGAGAGATCCGTGGAGTTAAGATTAGGCTTGAGGAATTTGAGGAATTAAGGAACGATCTAGAAAGCTTTGCTAAGGAGCTGATCGATGGAGGTTTAAAAACTCCAGAAAGAATAGCTCAGTATTGTGGATTATGTAATAAGATAAGGAAGATGGGCTTGATGTGCAAACTTCATGAAAACTACGATCCAACTGTAAGCATAGAAGAGTGCAAAATCTGTAAAGATCCTTCCTTTTGTAGTAAAAGCTAAGGAGTTAAGCCCAAAGTTATCGTGATCAGGCCTTCTCGATCTCCTCTTATTACTGATAGCTCGATCTTGTCTCCAGGTTTTCTTTTCTGCAACTCTTTTAGCAAATCTTCCAGATTATCCACTTTATTTCCATCGATGCCTTTGATTATGTCTCCAACCCTTAAGTCACGCTCGTAAGCTGGACTTTCTTCCATAACTTTTATGATCAATACTCCCCTATCGACTAGAAGCTCGAAATACTCCGCTAAGCCCCTGTTCATCGTTATCCCTACGATTCCAAGCCACGGTCGCATAACTTTTCCATATTTCATCAAATCGTTCAACACTTGTTTTATAGAATTTATCGGAATCGCAAACCCGATTCCTTGAGCAAAAGGGATTATTGCGGTGGTCATTCCAATCACTTTTCCATCGATGTCTACTAAAGGGCCGCCACTGTTTCCAGGGTTGACAGCAGCATCCGTTTGAACTAAGTTCTCGATGATGCCCTTTTCAGTTTTTATACTCCTGTTTAAAGAACTAACAACTCCAAAGGTGATGCTCGGTCCCCCTGTCAATCCAAAAGGGTTTCCTATCGCTATCACGAATTGCCCCACTTTTAGGCTACTTGAATCCCCAAGCTTCGCTTCCTTTAAACTCTCGTTCGATACTTTGATCATTGCTATATCCATGCTAGGGTCAACGCCAACGACTTTTCCAGACAGTAGTTTTCCGTCAGTGAGCGAGACTTGGACTTTTTCAGCCTCCTCGATCACATGGTAATTGGTCAATATATAGCCTTTAGGATCAAAAATAAACCCAGAGCCCATTCCCTTCAATGGAATTGTACGAAATAAATCATAATGAACCAGTTTAACCGTACTGACGTTTACAACACTAGGGCTAACTTTTTCTACGGCTTTGATTATGGCTTCTTGAAAAGCAGGTAACAAATTGATCTCCTTTAAACAATCCTTCCATTTTTTAGGTCTCTGTCTTATTTATACGTTTCTACGAAGCGAGAGGCTCTGTAAAGTTAAGGCTTATTTTGGAGCTCTCCCACGGTTTAAATTTGATGAACCATGAAAGGCTTAATTATCCGTGAAAGAACTCCAATATGGTTT
>JAWCQS010000073.1:0-4905 GCA_038869655.1 Bathyarchaeia archaeon
AGCGAATGGTTGGGCTTTCAAAGGCCATATTCGAAATCATAATGGATGAGTACGGAATCAAAGAAGTGTTATCAAGGCTTTCTAACCCATTTTTCTTCCAAGCCTGCTCGAATACGCTTGGCTTCGATTGGGACAGTAGCGGATCGACCACAGTGACCTGCGCTGTGTTGAAAAGAGCTTTTTCCGACTTGAAGCTTGGGATCGAATCTGCTGGAGGGAAGGGAAAACATTCAAGAAAAACTCTTAACGAAATTGAAACCATAGGAAAGAGGTTTGATCTGTCCGAAGAAACAATTAAATGCTTAAAGTATGCAAGCCGTATGACGGCAAAAGTAGATAGCGCGGCTATCCAAGCTGGATATCAAATCTATCATCACATGATCTTTGTTTCAGAGGATGGCGATTGGGCCGTAGTACAGCAGGGCATGAATCCGTTTTACTCTTTGGCAAGAAGGTACCATTGGCTTTCTGAAGAATTGAAGAGCTTTGTCGTTGAGCCTCATAAGGCTATAGTTTGCGAAAGAAGGCATGAAAAAGTGCTCAACATGGTCGATGTTGAAAGCGAAGGGTGTAGGAAGGCTTGTAAAGACCTAGCTTTAGAAAGCTCGAGTAGGCTGAAGAGATTATTCTTCGGTCTAGCGAAAGAAAAGGAACAAACTTCTTTAGAAAGCTGGGTCCATGAAAGCTCTGATTTAAGAACTCAAAGCCTTTTGGAATATTCGGTAATTCCATCAAGAATAAACTGGGAAGCTTTGAAAAGAGCTTATGAAATCCAGCCTGAAAATTTTGAGGAACTACTTGCTGTAAAAGGAATTGGACCCGCTACTGTAAGAGGTTTGGCTTTAATTTCAGATCTAATATTTGGACAGCCCCCGAGCTGGAAAGATCCAGCAAAGTTTTCGTTTGCCTTTGGAGGAAAAGATGGCATTCCGTTTCCAGTAGATAAAGAATCTATGGATAAATCAATCGAGATCCTTTTGAACGCCATCTACGAGGCCAAAATAGGTAGGAGGGAAAAACTAAGCGCTATAAAAAGGCTGAAAGTACTTTTACCCAATGGCAAACTGGACTAGATTTTGATCCAGTTTTGACCAGGCTTTCTTCCTAGATCGAATCTCTTTGTAGCGTTTCTTCTGAATTTAATCCTTGGGATGGGAGATACTTTTGGAAGAGGCTGTATTTTAGGAGTTTGAGATCTAACTTTACCAGCCTTCGTTAAAGAACCATGAGTCGGCATTCTAATCACCCATTATTTTTTACCAATACCTGATATAATAACTTTTCCTTAAAGCCTTTGAACAAAACATAGAGGAGGTTAAGAAGGCAATCTCATGAAAGTTTAACAAACTGAGAAGTTTTTAATTTGAACTCATTTTTAGAGAACTCGAAAATATGCGAATCTTCACAAAGCCCCTTAAAAAAGCTATATATAGAAAAATTAAATAAGCTTCGAATGAAAGGTATAGTATAGTCTATAGAGGAAGAAAAATTCATGTACATAGGGATCATAGGAGCCGGTGGTGTTGGGGCCCCACTTACAAGGAAGTTCTCACAGTTGGGAGAGAGAGTGATAGTTGTCGATAAGAACAAGGAGAGATGCAAGGAGATAGCCGAGACCGCTGATGCCGAAATTTTCGTTGGAGATGGAAAAGATCCAAAATTGCTCGATAAAGCAGGGATAGAAAGCGTCGATGTCCTACTCATTCTGACAGATGATGATGAGGCAAATGCTAAAATCTGTGAAGTGGCTAAGAAGCAGTTTGGTGTACCCCATGTCATAGTCTTGGCCAACGACCTTTCCATGAAGCCTACCCTAGAGAAGGCTGGTGCGGATGAGGTCATATGCCCCGAAGAAGAGGTTATTGCCCTCTTCGAGAAAGCCGCACTGAAGAGATTTGCTGAGATAATATTCCACGAAGTAGTATCGAACATCAAGTTATTTCACGTGAACATCAATGCAGAATCGAAGGCTATAGGTAAGAGCATACCAGAATTAGGGCTACCGAAGGGCTGCCGGGTATTCATGATCCTGCGAGGTAACGTGCCAATCTACCCTGAAGAACGGGGTAAGAAGATTGAGATACAGCTCGGAGATCAGGTTTACTTGGTTGGCCCCTCAGAGCAAATAGACTCTGCAGAAACACTCTTTTACTAGATTTTAATATATTCTACTGAAGGTCAATAGCCTTGAATGTTTCTATCTGGTTTCTTCTAATCGATCTTGGTATTCCTCCATTTTTAGCCGAAATACTCACACGAGTGCTGAACTTCTTCATGATCATAATCGCCGCAGCAATCATCAATAGAATATTTGGAACGATCATGCGCAGAATAGCTGAGAGGGGAGGCGGTATAACGACCCTACAGTTGGCAGCCATAGGCTCAGGAGCTATATGGATGATAGCAATCCTCTACGCTTTGCACGGGATCGGATTGCAGATGGACATACTTCTCCTAATTCTAGGATTGGGCATTTTTGCTATGGTTTTAGCCTCAAGAGACGTCCTTGCTAATTGGGTAGGAGGCTATGTCGTTAGTGCGTACAGACTCTTCAAGCTTGGTGACTGGATATCCGTTGGGAAGTACTATGGAAGAGTTGCCAGAACGGACCCCCTTGATACGACTATAGTGACTCCTGAAAACAAGAGGATCATAATTCCCAACGCAACGTTCATCAAGAAAACGGTCGTAAATCTCACGGCTCCTGAAGGCATTTGCGTAACAATTCCCTTCGAAGCGGACCGTAGACTAGCTCTAGAAAGGGTGGAGAAAGCTATTCTGGAAATAGGGAGAGAAATGAAGGACCAGGTTCTGGAGGGGACGGAGCCCGAAGTGATGGCAACAAGATTGGGCGATAGATTTGTCGAGATGAAACTCATTCTCCACATTGGTAATCCAGCCAGAGTTGAAGCTGTCCGATCCGAGGCAATCAAGAGGATTAAGGAGAAGTTGGAAACGCTTAGCGAAAGCATACCTCCATGAGCGTTGTCATGATCAGCTGTGATGGAGGTTAGAAGATCAGAGGAGAGAACCTAAGGATTGGTGTCTGAGCCAAACTTATCATCGAATCGGTCGTTAAAGGAACCTAGATTGCGCAGGGGGCTAAGAAGAAGCATCGGTATAGGCGGCCTTTTTTCAATAGGTCACGCCGATGTAGGGGCGGGTATCTATCTTGCCCTTGGGTTAGTAACCCTCTATGCGGGATATGCAGCTCCCTTGGCAATTGGTGTAGCGGCTATTGCCTACGCCTTAACGGGTCTGACCTATGCAGAGTTGTCTTCAACCTATCCCAAGGCTGGAGGTTCCGCTACATTTGCTCGTGTAGCCTTCGGCGACGGCATCAGCTTTCTCGCCGGATGGATGCTATGTCTGGACTATGTTGTGACGGCAGCAATATTCTCCATTCCCGCCATAGGATATCTCTCATACTTCGCTCCATGGCTTAAGCAACCAGTATGGCTTGGCGTAGGTGCCATCCTAATGCTCACAGGACTTGTTCTTCTCAACATCATCGGTATTCGTGAATCGGTTACATTCACATTGACTCTTTGCCTCCTAGACATCATAAGCGAGGTTGTTCTCATAATCCTAGGACTGGTGTTGGTCCTAATTCCCACAGGTGCTTTGCTCCATTGGCCCTATACCTTCAATCTAGGAAAAAACCCGACATGGTCAGAGTTCGTTCAGGGCATCACCTTAGCCATGGTCTCCTACCTTGGCATCGAAGCCGTGGCACAAGCAGCGGAGGAGACAAAGATTGCCGGACGAACTGTTCCGAGAGCTACTATGCTGACTGTGAGCACTGTTGTTGCGCTCTATCTTATCATCTCAGTGGTTGCCGTTAACCTGGTATCGCCAGAGATTCTATCTACCGAATGGAAGGAGGATCCAATCTCAGGAGTGGCCAGTGCACTTCCTCTTGCAGGCTGGCTTATGGCTGGATGGATAGCAATTCTCGGAAGTACCATCAGCATCACAGCAGCCAACGCTGGCATAATAGGATTCTCCCGTATGCTTTACGCTCTCTCGCAGTATAAGCTACTTCCAAAAAAGTTTGGAGAAACTCACCCAAAGTTTAGGACCCCCCACGTTTCTATATTAACTCTCGGCTTTGGAAGCATACTCCTCGTATCAATCAGCATCTTTGCCTTTCAAGGAGAAGCAGTGGATCCTCTAGTCCTGTTAGGAAGTCTCTACAACGTTGGGGCACTCTTCAGCTATGTTAACGCGCATCTTGGAGTAATCGTCACTAGAAACACTGAAAGAACAAGGTTCAAACCTTTCAAAGTTCCAATATCGCTACACTTTAGGAGAAATGGCGAGCCCATCGAGATCCCACTGTTGCCGCTATTAGGATTCATTGTGACAGGAGTCATCTGGTTAGCGGTTGTCGCTACTCACGAATTGGGAAGGTTGCTTGGACTCATTTGGATCATAGCAGGCTTTAGTATATACGTATGCTTTAGAAAGATTAATCGGCTTCCTATCTGGAGACGAGCCGAGATCTAAAAACTATCAAAACCACTACTCTACTATATTCGCTTCGCTTGCAGATATTCCAATTATTGTATCCAAGTACGAACAATCAGCTCAATTCTAATTAAGTTGCTTTTACAAACTTGAACAAAAGTTTAAACTGGAATTCTTCTTCCAGAAGAATCCCTTTTGTGGATTCCGAATTCATCCATTCTTTTAATCCCTTCTTTAGAAAACACTGGGCCGTCTACGCAAACTCTGTATGGGCCTAAGCCACAGCTTCCGCAGATTCCGATTCCACACTTCATGTATCTTTCCAAACTTGCTTGCATTCTTATTTTATTTTTTTTGCATAAATCAAGAATTTTTTTCATCATTATTTCTGGTCCGCATGTATATACAACATCAAATTTTTCTTCTTCAATAACT
>JAWCQS010000074.1:0-4863 GCA_038869655.1 Bathyarchaeia archaeon
AGTCCATACCATAAACATCCGATGCCAGAATCGCCAATCGATTGGCATCATCGTAATTGCCATGAATAGAGATCACGCGAGCATCATAAGCCAAAATTTGGGCTATTTTGTTCATCTCCGTATCGGCTGGGGTAAAAACATAGCATGGTAAAGATGCTCTTCCAGCATGGGCTGCCAGCGCTGCGGCCAAATTTCCAGTGGATGGGCACGCAATAGCTTTTGTTCCGAACTCTAAAGCTTTAGAAACAGCAACGCTCGCAGGCCTATCTTTAAACGAATAGGTGGGGTTTACTGAATCGTTTTTTACATAAAGGTTTCTTATTCCTAAAACTTTTCCCAAATTCTTGCATTTGATTAATGGAGTAAAGCCTGTTCCTATATCTACTATAAACTTTTCATCCTCTATCGGTAGCAGTTCACAGTATCTCCAAATAGTGTTAGGCCTTTTTTGCTCTACAAACGAGCCCGCATATAAATCTATAGAATCATAATCATAGACCACATCGAGAGGAGCAAAGCAATCTTTACAAGCATTAAGCTTTATGGGCGGGAACTCTTTCTTGCACTCCCTGCATTTTAAAGTGATCCTTGAGTTCATCTTAATCCAACCTCCATCATGGTCCTAATTCTGTTTTCAGCTCAATATGCAGTCCTAATATTAAAACTTTAGTGAAAAAATTATTCCTAATAAGAATATTCATCCCCCTCATTTTGAAGAAATCTGTTTTGCGAATCAGTACAACCATTGGGTTGGAACGGCCTACTAGCCATCAAGCGAACTAGAGAGCATAGCGGAGATTCGTAAAGCCCAGAAACCCAGCCAGAAGAGGCGAGTCTATAGAACTAGAGAATTGACTCACAAAGCAAAAAATTTTTAGAATTTTGCAACTATAGATAAGCGATGAATTATCGAGTTCACAGCTCGTGTGCAAATCCTCACTCTTCATATCCAGATAGTAACCTATATGTGCTCGCGTAAAACTTTTGTTCGTTTCCTTGATTTTACATCTTGCTAAAAACTTAAATACTTTTATACCTTTACATTTGTAAAATAGGTGAACCTATATGTCCGAAAGAGTTCGTAGAAATTCATCTTACCTTAATGGAAAATCCACTACTGGAACCACTACAAGAGTTAAGGATACAAGCTCTATCAGTGGAATGTGCCCGATTTGCATAAGGGATTGCCCAGTTTTATGCGAAATTTCATTATCTGCTTTCAGGGGAAGGGAGGCCCTCTACCCGGAGCCTGTTCAATTTGGACAAAGTACAGCTGGAGCTTTGAAAGATTTTGATCTCGATTGGTCTCACTTTAACATTCATTCAAGCCTTTTGGGAGCTGAAGGGATAGAAGCTAATCCAGATGTTGCTTTTTTCCATAACGTGAACTTAGAAACTAGAGTCGGTGGAATACCCCTAAAAATGCCTTTGCTTAATGGAGCTTACGGATCCACTGATGTAGCCAGAATCTACTGGGACGGTTTAGCCACAGGTTCGGCGCTCTCTGGGATAATTATAACAATAGGAGAAAACGTATGCGGCATGGATGTAAACTCAAAGTTTGATGATAAAGGAAAAGTCATACACTCTGATGAAATGAAGCGTAGAGTTGAAGCCTACAGGAAATTCTGGGATGGAAAGTATGGTGATGTTGCCGTACAAACAAACGTGGAGGATCAAAGGCTTGGAGTTGACATTTATGCATCTTCAAAATTGGAAGTAAACATAATTGAACGCAAATGGGGGCAGGGTGCTAAGGCCATAGGAGGAGAAGTAAGGATAAGGGATCTCCAAAAAGCAATTTTGCTCAAGAAAAGGGGCTACCTTGTTATTCCAGATCCAGAGGACAAAGATGTACAAGAGGCTTTTAAAGATGGCGTATTTGCTTCTTTTGAAAGGCATAGTCGTGTAGGAATGCCGACAGAGAAGGGCTTTCTGGAGGACATAGATAATCTAAGAGAGCATGGAGTAAAGCATATTACGCTTAAAACTGGAGCCTATAGACCATCAGCCACAGCATTCGCTATGAAATTGGCTTCTGAAGCTAAGATAGATTATGTGACTTTTGATGGAGCTGGAGGAGGTACTGGTATGAGCCCAGTACCCATGATGGATGAGATGGGGGTTCCAACTGTTTACCTAGAAGCTCAAGTCTTAAAGTGTTGTGAGCTGTTAAAGAAAAAAGGAAAGCATGTGCCCGATATAGTGATGGCTGGCGGCTTCATTAAAGAAAGCCAGATACTCAAAGCCATAGCCTTGAGCAACTTTGGGAACGGCCCTTACGTTAAAGCAATAAACATGGCAAGGTCCCCACTTACAGCTGTGATGAAGTCCTCATACTTTGTTGAGCTTTCGCAGAAATTGCGACTTCCTAAAACTTTCGCAGACCGTTATGGAAGCACTCCTGAAAAATTCTTTGCAGCAACTCCAGAACTAAAAGCTAAATTCAAAAACAGGTTCAAAGAAGTTCCTTGGGAAGGTATTGGGCTTTATACATACTTCGAGAGAATAAACGTTGGCCTCCAGCAACTTCTGGCCGGAATAAGAAAATGGAAGCTTGAACTAGTAAAAAGAAACGATTTAATAGCCCTAACCGAGAGGGCTTCTAAGGTTACTGGAATACCCATGCCCGAGGATTCGGAAGCCGATGCTATAGAAAAAATTCTTTCATAAATTCCCAAATTCTTTTTTATACATGAAAGCTGATTAAACACGATAGGAAGCAATTTCATGGTAGTATGCTATGGTGAAGTGCCGAGTTTGTGGAGCTGAGCTTTACATGCCTTTCCTCTGCACTTATTGTGGCAAGTATTTTTGTGCAAATCACAGAATTCCAGAAAATCACTTCTGTGAAAAAATTAGGCTTGTACGCGCCCAATTACACTTGCCCGAAAAAGAATCGATCAGTTATAGGCTTAGATACAACGTATTCAATAGGATGGATAAAGCCCTTAAGTTTAGATCAAGAATCGTTGGCACCACGGAAATTCAGCAATTGCTCATAGCGTGGTTAGTTTTAGGTTTTTGTTTCTCGGCAAGCTCGATTTTTAATCCAAGCTTGTTTCCAACGATGTTTGCTTTATCCCTACTGACCGTTGGATCGGGTTTTATATTCCATGAACTAACGCATAAATTTGTTGCTCAAAGATACGGCTGCTGGGCTGAATTTAGGCTATGGACTCTGGGGCTCGTTCTAGCTGTTTTTTTCGCCATTCTTTCAAGAGGAACTTTCATATTCGCAGCTCCAGGAGCTGTTTACATTGTACCAGCGATTTCTCCACTCGGAAGACCGATTATTACTAAAAGAGAGAACGGTTTGATTTCCGTATCAGGGTCTTTAATGAATTTACTCCTGGCTGTCATCTTCTTTCCCTTAAAGTATTTTGAAGGAATACTTGGTATCATCGGTTATTTAGGATCTCGCGTAAACATTTTGATGGCAAGCTTCAATTTAATCCCAATAGGTCCATTTGACGGATATAAAGTTTTTTCATGGAATCCCATTGTATGGGCCACAGTAACCATACCAGCGTGGGCTTCTCTTTTTATCTTATTTTAAAGTTTTTAAACTTAATCATCCAGAATTGTTTTAGATATGAATAAAAGGTAGAGAGCTTTGGAAATCGCGCTCTGGACTGAAAAGTATAGGCCTAAAACGTTGGATGAGATTAGAGATCAGAAGGAGATAGTTGAAAGACTCAAAAAATTTTCTGAAACAAAATCCATGCCCCACTGTTTATTCTCAGGTCCGCCAGGAGTGGGCAAGACTACAGCGGCTCTATGTTTAGCCCACGATCTATTTGGAGAAAGATTCATGGATGTTTTTATGGAATTGAACGCAAGCGATGCTAGAGGAATAGATGTAATCAGAACTACAGTTAAAGAATTTGCGAGGATGGCTACGATAAGCAAAGCTCCATTTAAAATAATTGTATTGGATGAAGCCGATCACATGACTTCGGATGCTCAGCACGCCCTACGTAGAACGATGGAACGCTATACAGAAACTTGTCGTTTTATTCTTTGCTGCAACTATTCGAACAGAATCATAGAGCCAATCCAATCAAGATGCGCAATATTCAGGTTTACTCCTTTGAATGAAAAAGACATGACTGAGCATTTATGCGATATCGCCAAAAGCGAGAAAGTTAATTTTACTAAGGATGGGATAGCGGCCATAGTGGAAATTTCTGAAGGCGATTTAAGGAAATCAATAAACGTTCTTCAGGCTGCTGCATCCTTGGGCAAAACTGTAAACGAAGAAGCAGTTTATCTGGTTATAGGTAAAGCTAAGCCTAAAGATGTGGAAGAAATGCTGAGTTTAGCTTTTAAAGGAGACTTCATAAAAGCAAGAGAGAAACTGAGAAGTATATTGATTGAACAAGGACTCTCTGGATCGGATATAATAAAACAGATACACGCAGAGGTTTTTAAAATGGGCATTCCTGAAAGGAACAAAATAGCACTTATAGATGCCATAGGCGAAGTAGATTATCGTTTAATCCAGGGAGCTGATGAGGAAGTTCAATTAAGCGCTTTGCTAGCTAAACTTTCATTAATTTCTTCTAAAGGAAGCTAAGATTATGGAAGCTTACGAAAGACTCTCCTGGACTACGAAATATAGGCCTAAGAGGGTAAAGGACGTTGTAAACAACGACGAGGCTAAAAAGGCTTTTTTGGAATGGATAAACTCTTGGAAAAAGGGAAAAAAAGCTGCACTGATCTACGGTCCTCCTGGAACTGGAAAAACAGTTTTAGTCGAGGCCGTAGCTAACGAGTTCCATTATGATTTACTCGAAATAAACGCAAGTGAGAAGAGGAGTGGGGATGTCATTAAAAGGATAGTCGGAGCAGCGATATCTC
>JAWCQS010000075.1:0-4821 GCA_038869655.1 Bathyarchaeia archaeon
TTCTACTGATTTTTCATCAGGCGGTCCTGGTTCAAAAGATGGTGAGGCTAAAGGTACGAATTCAGCGTTTACTGTTAAAACACCTTCATCCGGAGTATCAAGAAAAGGTTCACCAGTTTCTATCTTTATTCCTACCAAAACTTTTGTTTTACCTAAGCTAAGTTGGGCTGAGCCGTTTGCTTTTTCAATAATTCCATACTCTATCTTAAGTTCTCTAAAGTCTAATAAAGAGCGCCCATCTATTCTTTTTCCATTGGAAATTAAATCCAATATGGTTTTTTGCTCTATTTTGGATAAAGTTGTAACCAAAGGTGTTGAAGACATTTCAATCAAACCTCGTTTATCTTTTCTTCTTTTACAGCAACATATTTTTTCTTTAAAGTTTCCTTCTGAATTTCGTGAATTTTTTTACAAGCATCTATAGCCATGTTTAAAGCTTTTTCAAATTCTTCTTTTGTAAAACTGCCGTTCATTTGAAGCAAAGTTATAGTGTTGAAGCTTGGCATTATTGCCACTGGCATATCAACCTCGCCAAGTTTATCTTCAATATCGGTAAGATCCAAAGCTATTCTTCCATCAATCTTTCCTACGGCACAAGCAGATACTAAAGATTTCATCGGTATCCCTGCATCGGCAAGAGCAATTGAAGCTCCTGTTATCCCAGCACACCTTGTTCCACCATCAGACTGCAAAACCTCTATAAATATATCGATGGTAGCTCTTGGGTAATATTCGTTAATTATGGCCGGCTCAAGCGCCTCCCTTGTTACTTTCGAGAGCTCGATTTCTCTCCTCGAAGGAGCTGGAGATTTTCTTTCTTCTGTAGAAAATGGTGCCATGTGATAACGGCACCTTACTACAGCTCTATCGGGAAGAGAAATGTGTTTAGGATGAGCTTCCCTTGGACCATAAACGGCTATGAGAATTTTATTCCCTCCATGTTCTATGTATGCTGATCCATCAGCTTTATCGAGAACTCCTATTTCCATCTTAATTTTGCGGAGTTCATCGAACTTTCTTCCATCAATCCTTATGCCTTCTTCATCCACTAGTCTAAAAGATTTTCCTTTTTCAATACCCATTTTTAAACTTCTCTCCTTATAAACTCTTTAACCCTATCCGTTAATCCTTGAATGTGGGCTTCTTTTTCAATCATTTTGATTGCGGAAATTGTTGTTGCCTCATTCCTCTGAGATTTATTTAAAACCACTACTATGCCATTTTGGCCAATAATTATTTGACTTTTTGTTTCCTTTTTTAACATACCTATCATCGATCCTTTTTTTCCAATTAACCTTGGTATCTTGGCTGGGGAAAACCTTATCACTTTACCAGATATTATTTTTCCCAGCTCAGGACCTTTTGTGCTTAGCAGCGGATCCCTAGTTCTGTCGAAAGATACAACTTTGGCCGCTACTAAATCGTTCACATCATAAAATTTTGTTAAATCCCTTTTTGCAAACGGTAAGCGTGGTGCTGAAATTTCAGAAACTGGAAGAAGAGCTGGGTATAGAGAAAAAATGTCGATCAACCAACCTGAAATGCCTATCTCAGAAACCCTTCCCACGACTACATCTCCAACCCGAGGGAGATAACAACCCTTAAGGGGAATGACGCTTATCTTTTTTCCAGATACGTTCTCTAGACCTATCTTTTAAGCTTAAATGTTTTATGCTTCCTTGTAGGTATTCTCCCCAACTACGTAATCTCCTTTTGCGATTAAATCGCCTGGAATAACCAATTGTCTTTTATCTATCAGAATACTCAAGAATCTCATCCCAAATTTTCAAAAAATATCATGTTATTTCAAAATTTTTGTCTGCAATGTTCCTCTAGTTACTTTTCCTAGTTTTTCTATCATGGGACCATAAAGTCCTGCAGGAGTTTCCACGATGGCTATCAACGATCCATCTGATTGCCATTCCTCTTTCGTTATTCTGCCGAAATTTTTTAATACTCCATAAGCTTTTGATGCATGTTCAGAAAATATTTTGATGGCTATCTGCATCTGTTCAATTTTAATCGGAATTATAGGTTTTAACTGTTCAACGATAAGATTTGCTTGCTCCTCAGCACTTTTGAAAGGATCAATCGATACTTTTATTTGTAAAAGAGCTTGCTCTATCCTAAGCGGAGGTATAGGAGCATTAGTACGAGGATCTATGCAGTTCTTGCTTATGAAAGTCATTATTTGTCTTCTTTTTTCATCGATCAGCCTTTTTCTTTGCTCAGTAGTAAGTTGTAACTCGCCCCTTTTCATTATTTCTTCAGCTATTTTTAAAGCATCTGTGGAGCCAAAAAATTTCTTCAGCTTTTCAATCGATGCTCTAGTACCCTTGCTTGCATCAGAGAATACTTCTTCGATCGCTAAAACTTGCGAAATCCCGATTGGCTTACCTAGCTTATAATCTAAAGCAGGATCGGGTTTTACAAGGATTTCAAATTTCTCTCCCTCTATAGACATTCTTGCCGTAGTAAGTTTTTCACTCATCAATTTTTTCCTTCTTTAAAGTTTCTTTACGTATTTTTCAACTTCTTCAGGTAAAAGTTTCCTAAACTTCTTCGTATCGATTGGAATTATGGCTACTCTAATTTTTTGGGCATCAACTTTTCCTTCAAGAACTTTAGCCATGCATTTAAGAGCTAACAGAATCGTTTCTTCAAGTGTTAAATCCTCTTTATACTCAGCCTCCAATATTTCGTTAGCAACTTCTCCTCCAGCTCCTATAGCCCAGGCCTTATAGGCTAAAAAAGCACCACTGGGATCCGTCCAAAAGAGTCTGCAACCTCTTTTATCTATACCAGCAAAAAGAATCGATACTCCAAAAGGCCTCACTCCTGCGTGTTGCGTATAGAGTTGCTTTATTTCCCCAATTTTTCTAGTTAAAACTTCAACATCAATGGGCTCATCATACATCAATCTGTTAGTCTGGGCGTAGAGTCTCGCTTGGTCTACTAGGATATGGGCATCACAACTTAATCCAGCAACAGCAGCCCCTATGTGCTCATCTATTTGAAATATTTTCCACATGAAAGATGGATCTTGTAGCCTTGAGGCAGCTCTTTCTTCAGCGGCCAAGACTATGCCTTCTTTAGAGAGTATTCCAAGAACCGTAGCTCCTCTTTTAACAGTTTCCGATGCATACTCTACTTGGAACAATCTTCCATCTGGAGAAAAAACAGTAATTGCTCGGTCATAAGCTCCTGGTACTGCAAACATTGACATCTGACAAACACCTCTCCATATTGTTAAATTTCATCTCAATCGTTTATATACATAACTAAAACTTCATTCCTAAGCCAATTTTAAATTTTTAGTTTAATGTTAAAGGCTTAACCTGTAACAGAATTCTTAATTTATTTTTAACACCCGATCTGCTTAGGACCAGCCTCATCATTTCTTTTCACTTTGATATACAAACCAACATCTAAGAATTTACTTAAATACATTTCTATCGATGAGATGCCAAAAAGAAGTCCATGAGCTCCAATGAACTCTGATGCGATTATAGCCATATCCTTTATGCCAGTATCCCTTTAGCCTTAGAGTTTGAGGTATTACAGAAGCCTTTTAGATGCTCTTTAGGTGCATGAAAGAAACAAGACTTTATACTTGCCCTTTATCTCAAAGGGATAGGCCAATAAATTGTATGCATTGTATGCATTGTATGCTTTCAATGCTGCCTAATATCTTTAAGTTTTTTAGAAGTCCCAGAAACTCTAGCTACATAGGCCATTATAGGATTGTTATCGATTTTTGTGGTAAAAACTAGCGTAACTCTAACTAGATGAAGCCCCCTTTTCTTGCACATAAGTATGATTTCAAGGCTATCTTCATCGTAATCTATGATTTTTGGATCCGCTTGTAAGAATCCATACTCGCCAAAAATTTGCATTAATACACTGTGAAAAGTATTCCAAAATGACTGTCTCGAGACTTTATCATTGGATACAAGCTTTATGAGCAGGTACCTCAATCCCTTCATCAAATTTTCAACCTCTTTTTATTAGTTTAATCCCTTCTGCTATGAAAGACGAGCTTAGCTTGAAACGATTGTTTTTAACTATTGAAAATGGAATCTTGGAAACGGCATTCAAGGCCTCTTCTTGTTTTAATCCCAATGTTTCTAAGAAAGCAGCCATTTCCCTAGGGGCCCTTAAAAAGAATATATCGTTGGCTCCGCTGGAAACAACGATTTTTACATCGTTCTCTCTAGCGATTAAAACTTCTTTGGCGAGTTTTTTAATGGCATTAATTCTAGAGGGTTGAGGCAACTTCAGTATCCATGAAAGGTTTATTTCATAGGCCGCATTGCATACATTAGCGGTACTTTTTTTGAACTTTGTATTTGAATTGGATGGATCGAAAAGCACTAAATCGATTCTCCTGTCTCTAACTGCTGTTGAAACAATTTTTCGATCTATACACATTACTGAAATAATTTCAGCTTTATCTCTAAATTTCCTTAAATAGCTCAATAGTTCGCTTTTGGATCTGGGCAGAAGATTTATCCTTAAAGCTACATCGATTCCAGCATCTAGGAAAAATTTTTTATTGAAAACTAACTCCTCCTCACTCATCCTTGGAGGAACAATCAATCCAACTAATTTGAAACCCAGTTCAGAAACTAAGTTCGCTATCTTAAGCTTTTTTGGTTCATCCTGTCTTAAAACATTCAAAAAAAGATCTGCGACCAAAAACCTCAAGAGACTTATCCAGGAAGCTATCATTGTGGGGAGGGAAAGATAGAACTTAAAGAAGGAGTAAACAATCTTGATTTCTCAGGTATCTACCAACTAGTTGGTGATCTTCCCGATCAA
>JAWCQS010000076.1:0-4803 GCA_038869655.1 Bathyarchaeia archaeon
CCATAGGGATGGGTGATGTAGTATTCTACTCTATGCTAGCAAGTACTGCAATGATAAACTTTGGGTTAGCAGAGTTTTTTACTACTTCTTTGGGCATATTGATAGGAGTCTTTCTTAGTTTTAAGATACTCGAGAAGAGAGAATTATTTCCAGGCTTGCCTTTAGCTCTGGGACTAGGGCTATTTTTTATGGTTTTAACAGTTTTAATGCATTGATATTCCGATCTTTAAGCGAATTTTGAGCAAAAAATAGCAAAACAGTTAAAAAGAGGTAGTTTCAAATTATATTGGGGTAGAGTAATCCATGAAGTTGGTTAGTTTGTTCGATTCTAAAAAAACCATACTCCTATCGCTTATCGCCCTTTTATGCATCTCTATGATTTCAATGAACCTATCAGGTGTGTTTGGAACACCCTTAAAGGTTGTGATCAACGAAATCGAGCTTAATCCTCCAAGTAGTGATGTTGATAAGGAATGGTTGGAACTCTACAATCCAACAGCATCGAGTATAGATTTGACTGGATGGAAAATATACACTTCCGTTGGAAGGGTGTTTAAAATCCCAGATTATACGATAATCCCCTCTAATTCTTACATCGTAGTAAGTTTCAAACTTGTATTCCTCAACAACCTCAATGAGTACGTTATCCTTAAAGATTCTACAGGCACAATTATTGATCGAAGCCCAACATTAAGCGATACCGCCAACAACGATATTACTTGGCAAAGATATCCTAACAGCAAAGATACCGATTCAAGCGCCGATTGGGAATTTAGGGCCATGACCAGGGGCTCAAACAACGGTGGAGAGAGCATTTCGTTAAACATTTCATCGAGCTCTATAACCATAGGTTCACCCGTTAGCCTCTATGGAAGCATAAGCCCAGCGCATTTTGCGCTTATAACCGTTCAGTATTCGCATGGGGGATCATGGACGGACATAACTACGGTGAGTACTTCGGATGGAGATTTTGAAGTAGATTGGGCTCCTCCTGGAGTGGGCTCCTATAGCCTAAGAGCGTTACTCTGGGATGGAGTGACTTCAAACACTGTAGCGCTTACTGTAAACAAGATCTCAACTTCGTTGACTTGCATGCCTTCATTGTCCAAAATAGTGTTGATGGAATCGATCTCTCTGCTGGGATCCATCTCTCCAAAAATTTCTACACCATTAACTTTAACTCTTACTGCTCCAAACGGCTCCGCTCTGACCAAATCCACGACTACAAACACTGAAGGCTCATTTAACTATACTTTTGTTCCAGACGCTACTGGAGTCTGGTACGCAAGCGCAAGTTGGGACGGGGACGGAACCCATAGCGGAAGTACAAGCGATTCAGTAAGCTTTGAAGTAACGCCTCCTAGAAGCCCAGCCATGGCAATGATTTTCTTGCCTTTAGGCTTTATAGCTGTAGCAGTGGCAGTGGCACTGTTATTCAGTAAATCAAAGCTTCAAGCCCCTCCAGGAGGCGTAGCTAGACCTCAACCTGTAAGATTAGCAAAGCCCAAAAGACCTTTGCTACCTTTAAGGGGAAAAAGATTTTTCCAGAAGCCAAAAGTGCCTACATGTCCGAGCTGTAGAACAGAGTTAATGTTCATCCCGCAGAGAAGACGTTGGTACTGTCCACAGTGTCGAAGATACACTTGAAGCTCTATGGAAACGAGGTGGGGCTTCAAGCGTATTGGAAGAAATGGGTTAAAGTTCAAAAAGCCCTAAACTTTTTTTCAATAGTATATATACCCTATTAAGAAAAGCGAAAGCGATGGGTTTTCACCCTTAACCTTATACTCTATTTTTCCATACTCATCGCAAGGAACCCAAACTTGTAAAGAAAGATAATGCTCCTCTATCCTAACGTAATGAGTTAATATTACCCAACTTTCGGATTCTCCCTTTCTCCTTAGAAAAGCGGCAACCCATTGGTTAGCGGATCCGCCCTTTACTTCTGCGTTGAGCAAAACCCATTTGGTTCCTTCAGGAACAATTTTACTTAGATCAACCTCAACATATTCTTTGGAGGTTCCACTAGAGAGTACTTGAGTACGCGAAATCATCACTATCTTTGGAATGACTTTATCCATTTGGGCTATTTGGAATGAATTAAAGGTTGTTATTACTAAATTTAAAATTAAGAGTAGAATAATTGCTGTCCATTTGATTCTATTTTTAACTCTACTCATTAAAATCTCCTTTCATAGAATTTAAGCTTTGAAAGTTAAATATGCTTTATAGTAGATTCAATTTTCAAATTTTCTTTCAAAAAGCTTTTACTACTTTCTTCCAACTCCCTGATGCATCCAGGATCTGGAGCTAAATAATCTTGATAGTACGCGTAAGCTCTAGCACGACAACCTCCGCAAACGTACTTATATTCGCATTTACCGCATCTTCCCTTCAGTTTTTCCCTATCCCTTAGCTCATCCATGACTTCAGATTCTAGCCATACATCCCGTAATTTTTTCCTCCTTAAATCTCCAACTATGATTGGCATGAATACACAAGGAGTCACTATTCCATTGGGCTGGATTGCACAATAAAGCCTTCCAGCTCCGCATCCACCAATAAAATCCGCTAAGGCTTTAGTTTGCCCGTGCAAATTGGCTGATGCAAAATGCGTCGGAGAAAGAACATCGGTTTGTTTTAAAGACGATTGTTGTAGACATACTCTCGCATATTGGGGGGCTGTGCATAGGGCTTCTATATTGCCGTTTACTAATTCCGTATGAAGATAGATTAGCAAATCTTCCCTTTCTTTTGGAGATAGATCCAAGTTCACTATCTCCTCCCCTCTACCAGTCGGAATAAAATTGAAAACGATTACCCTTTTTACTCTTAAAGATTTAGCAAGATTAATTATATCCGGAATCTCATAAAAGTTAAATTTCGTCGCTGTGATCGCTATGCATGTGAAGATTTCATTTTTCACTAGATTTTTAATACCTTGAATTGTTCTATCGAAACATCCCTTCATTCCACGAAAGGTCTCATGGGTTTGAGGAAAGGCTCCATCTAAACTTACCTCAGCGTAACTTACTCCACACTCGTTAAGCCTTTTAGCTACATCTTCAGTTATTAAAGTTCCATTTGTTGCCAATGATACATAGATTCCTTTTTCATAAGCATACTTAGCAACTTCAAAAAAATCTTTCCTTATAATCGGCTCCCCTCCTGAAAAAGCTATAGAAGCCACTCTTACTTCATCGATTTGGTCTACGACTTCTAGCCTTTCCTCTGTAGTCAACTCATCAAGCGCTGGCCTTTCAGCTCTTTGATAGCAATGCTTGCATTTAAGGTTGCATGCATTCGTATAATTCCAAACAACTAAAAAGGGAGCTGTTAAGCGTTGTGGCTTGCTTATGCCGTACTCCGCTATTCCTCTCAAAACATTAATAAGACCCCTTCTGAAGTATGGAACTCTTATGGCTTCCTTAAGCTTCTCCTCGCTTACTCCAAAGGCTTTACAGCCAATATTTATAGCTTTTTCAACTATGTAATACGAAATTTTACTCTTGAAATGAGTTGGTAACTCCTTATTCTCTGCTAAACTATTCAAAGCAACCTCTAAATGGCTTACCCCACATTTTGAACACTCTTTTCCAAAAAATTTTACAGGTAGCCTCAAAAAAGGATTGTTTAAAATTGAAAGAAAATTATCAACAGAAGCTTGATTGTTTGGATTGTTTTCTTTTCTATCCATAAGTATCACTTAAATATCTAAAAATTTAAAATTTTCGCCTCATGGATTAACTCTATTTTCTTAACATGAAAACGTAAGAGTTTCTTCTCCATAAAAATTTTACGAAGAGAATACCGTAGTTATAACTAGTTTTTAAACAACTTGATGGCTAAGCATGATTGATACGCAAAGCAATAAGACGAATTTCTTCGTGAAATTTTTAGGATTGGGTCTATAAAGCGTTCAATGTTGATCGATAAGCTATGCAGAAAGTAAGCATACTGAACTTTCAATTCCATCATAATTCTTATAATTAACGAAATCATAGTTTAATGCGAGGTTTTATCCATATGGGCAAGCTTATAGGCTATTTGCGATTGATTCGCCCGATAAATTGCTTAATGATGAGTTTTGCCGTTATAGTTGGCGTAGCCCTCACAAGTCCCAATGTATTAAGCGTTCCTTGGGGGAATCTTGTATGCGGGTTCATTACAGGCTTTATGCTAACCGCCGCGTCCATGGCTATAAACGACTACTACGATAGAGAAATCGATGCTATAAACGAACCAAATCGCCCCATTCCAAGCGGTTTAATCAAGCCAAGAGAGGCCCTAACTTTTGCGGTTATCCTAACGACTATAGGCTTCATAGCAGCGTATCTTACAAGCGTATTAGCCTTTTTAATAGCCACAATCGCATGGATGATCTTTACGGCCTACACAATCTTCGGAAAGCGTACTGGACTACTTGGCAACTTTCTCGTTAGTACCTGCGTAGCGATTCCGTTCATCTATGGAAGCGTACTGGCGTTTAATACGATTAAATTGAACGTCTTGGTTTTTGTCCTCATGGTCTTCCTTTCGAACACTGGGAGGGAGATAACTAAGGGAATCGTAGACGTTCAGGGGGACAGGTCGCAAAATGTAAAAACCTTGGCTGTGCGTTATGGAGAGAAGCAAGCAGCTTTTGTAGCCTCGTCCCTCTATCTTTCCACGATCCTTTTAAGCCCAATACCTTGGTTTCTAAATCTTACCTCTTTTTGGTTCATTCCCTTGGTAGCTATAACTGATCTTGGACTTTTGGTTTCTTCGCTCATGCTCATTAGGGATTACTCAAAGGAAAATGCC
>JAWCQS010000077.1:0-4800 GCA_038869655.1 Bathyarchaeia archaeon
GATAGAAGGACCGTTGTAGAAACTATAAAGATGATCGAGAAAAACTCAGAGTTGAACTTGATATTTTCCAATCTAAGATCCGCAGGGCCATCTTTAAAAGAAATAGCGAGATACTTGGATTTCGGAGTGGTTGAAATCTCTCCGGACGATCCGAGAACAGTGGGCATATTGGCTAATGCTGCATCGATAATAGCAAAGGAGGGGTTGAGCATCCGTCAGGCTCTTACCGATGATCCTGAGCTTAGTCCTGAGCCAAAATTAACCCTTATAGCCGAGCGAAAAATAGCAGGAGGCCTAATTCCTGAATTCTTAAAGATAAAGGGCGTTTTGTAAGTTTCCATATACTAGGGATCAGCTCTTTTATCCGCATTGATTGAAAGCCTTAAAAGCTTCTCTTTAACTACTTCGTTCGCTATAACTGGATCAGCTTTTCCTTTCGTAGCCTTCATCAGTTGTCCTATCAAGTAATTTATTGCCTCCTCATCTATAAGCGCATCCTCTACAGCCCTTTTATTTTCTTCGAAGATCTTATCGACAAGGCTCGATATGTACTCACGATCAGAGATTTTTCTTAGGCCTTTCTCCTCTATTATTCTTTCAGGTAGTTTTCCAGTGAGCATCATCTCTCTTAGTATACTTTTAGCGATTTTTCCGCTTATCACTCCATCATCTATTCGCTTAACCATCTCAGCTATATGAACCGGTGATACCTTTAATTCTTTAATGCTTAAACCCATTTCTCGCATGTTCCAGAGGAAATCTCCAACTAACCAGTTGCTTATTTCTTTTGGGTTGTTATAATGCTTCAGGCATTCTTCGAAAAAATCTGCCAAAAGCTTATCGCCTATAAGCACTTCAGCGTTCTGCGTAGAGACTCCATAGTCTTTCATGAAACGATCCTTGCGAGCATCTGGTAACTCGGGCATAGCTTTTTTTACCCTTTCCAATCTATCCTCCGTAGTCGTTACTGGAACCAAATCTGGTTCTGGAAAGTATCTATAATCTTGTTCCTCCTCTTTTACTCTCAAAGTGATCGTTACTCTTCTAACATCATCCCAATGCCTGGTTTCCCTTCCAACCTTTATTCCTTTTTCCATTAAACTCCTTTGCCTAGCGATCTCGAAGGTTAAAGCTCTTTCAACCTCTTTGAACGATGAGATATTCTTTATTTCTACCCTCTGTCCTCCAGCCAAGGATATGTTGGCATCGCATCTCATAGAACCTTCCAAAGTGCTATCGGATACTCCCAAATGCTCTAAAATCGATTGAAGTTTCTGAAGAAATTTCCTTGCTTCTTCAGGAGAATCCATATCCGGCTCGGTAACTATTTCTATCAAAGCTATTCCAGCTCTATTATAATCCACTAAAGTACAGGTTGAAGTTTCGATTGTGCCTTCATAAACGAGCTTTGCGGGATCTTCTTCCAATTGAATTCTCCTAATACGGACTTTTTTTCCGTTTTCCAGTACATAGCCATTTATGGCTAGAGGAACTCCACCAGCTTTATCGTACTGGCTAATTTGGAAGTTTTTGGGCATATCTGGATAGAAGTAATTTTTTCTGAAAAAAAGCATTCTTCTTGAGACTTCGGAATTCAAGGCTAAAGCTACCATTATGGCGTAATCCAAAGCCTTCTCATTCAATACAGGCAAAGTGCCAGGAATTCCCATACAAACTGGGCATATCGATGAGTTTGGCTCTTTTCCTCTGTAATCCGCCGAACAACTACAGAACAGTTTAGTTTTAAGGCTGGTGATTTGACAATGGACTTCGAGCCCTATTTTTACCTCAAGCTTTTCATCAGCCATTTTAAACACCAAAATTCCTAATGCTCAGTTTTGGATAGGAGATGCTTTGTTCAAAAGTGAAGGCAACTCTAAAGATCAAATCTTCTCTGAACGCGTTGCTCATTATTTGCATCCCTATCGGAAGCCCATCATGGAATCCACAAGGGATCGAAATCGCAGGTATTCCAGCCAGGTTAGCCGGAACCGTATCCATATCACACATGTACAATTGAAGAGGATCCTTTATTTTTTCTCCAATTTTAAAAGGTAAAATGGGCATTGTTGGAGATATGAGCACATCGAATTTTTTGAAGGCTTCCTGAAAGTCATTCCTTATTAAAGTCCTTATCTTTTGTGCTTTTAAGTAATACTCGTTGAAATAGCCGGCCGATAGAGCATAGGTTCCTAGCAATATTCTTTTTTTTACTTCAGAACCAAAGCCTTCGCCCCTGCTCTTCGAGAACGCACTAATCCAATCATAGGATTCGTCGGCTATGTGGTAACCATACCTTACTCCATCGAACCTTGCAAGGTTTGAGCTGGCCTCAGACATCGCAACTATATAATAGGCTGGTAAAGCATATCCGAGATGCTTTAAGGATATTTCCTCATAGCTTGCCCCTAGATCTTCCAATTCTAAGATGGAGTTCCAAACAGTTTTTTTAACGATTTCTTGAACACCCTCGCCGAACAACTCCAGCGGGACACCTATTCTCAATCCCTTAACATCGTTCACCAGATATCTAGTGTAATCTTCACGATCTTTTCTAACTGAGGTTGAATCCATAGGGTCGTGCCCGGCTATGAAGCTAAGCAAAAGAGCACAATCTTTGACGTCTTTAGTTATAGGTCCTATTTGTTCCAAGCTGTTCGCGTAAGCGATTAACCCAAAACGGCTTACAAGTCCGTAGGTTGGCTTTAAGCCCACTACAGAGCAAAAGCTGGCTGGACATCTTATAGATCCGCCAGTATCCGATCCGAGAGCTAGAGTGGCCTCTGAGCTTGCCACAGCAGCCGTGCTTCCCCCAGATGAGCCACCAGGAACAGTCTCAAGGTTCCAAGGATTATAGGTTGGTCCAAAATAGCTGAACTCTGTGGAAGAGCCCATGGCAAACTCGTCCATATTAGTTTTTCCGAGGATTATGGAATCATTATCCTTGATTCTCTCTATCACAGTAGCATCGTAGGGTGCTATAAAGTTCGTCAGCATGCGAGAAGAGCATGTTGCTCTAACGCCTTTTACGCAAATGTTGTCCTTAACGGCTATTCCTAAACCACAAAGCCCTCCAATTCTTTCACCCTTCTCGATTTTTTTATCCATTTGACCAGCGATTTCTAAGGCATTATCGATTAAAGTGACGTAAGCATGGACTTTTTCCTCAACTTTTTCAATTCTGCCGATTAATTTGGCTATGTAATCCTCAACTTTTATCTCTTGAATTTTGATTTTTTCTAAAACTTTCCAACCAGGTAACTCTATTAGTTCCAAGAGTTTTGTCTCCTCTATGCGATCCTTGCGGTTTTTATGTGCTTTCCTTTGGTTTTTGGAGCGTTTTTGATAATCTCATCTGGTGGAAATGGCTTTACTTCATCTTTACGAAAAACGTTCGTTATATCGATTACATGATAAGTTGGAGGTATTCCTTCGGTATTCACTTCATCTATTTTCTTAAAATAGGAAAGGATTTGATCCAGATGCTTCAAGAAAATTTCTTCTTCATCCTTAGAAACCTCTAGTTTTGCCAACGACGCCATATGCCTCAATTCTTTTATAGAAATTTTCTCCAATTTTTCCAAATCGATCAACTCGCGGTCAAGGGGTTAATCTGAATTGATCCCTTGGGAATATGGTTACTTCCCTGATGTTTTCTTGATTTGTTAAAACCATCATGAGCCTCTCTAAACCAAGCCCAAATCCTGCATGGGGAGGCATGCCGTGATCGAATATCCTTAGATGGTACTCAAACGATTCAGGATTTAAACCTTGTTCCCTTATACGCTTTATCAATAACTCTTTTGAGCTAATCCTTGTCCCTCCTGAAGCCACTTCTGTCGATGCGTTCATCAAATCGAATGCTTCGCATAACTTAGGGCTTTCATCCTTAGGCTTAATGTAGAAAGGCTTAGAGCTCGTTGGCCAATCGATTATGAAAAAGAATTCTGGGCGCAATTCTCCAAGAGCTTTAAGGCATGATGTCGAAAGATCTTCTCCCCATTCAATTTTTTCTCCCTTTCCCTTAAGCATATCGACTATCTCATCGTAAGTATAGCGTCTAAAGGGTAAATTTGGCTTTTTAAAATCTAGGTTGAGCGAGCTTAACTCTTCTTTACAGTTATTCGATACGCTTTCGAATATGCGTGAGATCATCCCTTCAAGGGTTTCCATAACGTCTTTATAGTTTACGTAGGCTTCTTCAATATCTATGGAGATAATTTCGCTTAAATGCTTTAATGTTCTAGATTCTTCAGCCCTAAAAACTGGTCCTATTTCAAAAACTTTTTCAAAGGCCATAACCAGTTGTTCTTTGTAAAGTTGGGGACTTTGAGCTAAAAAGGCCTCCTTATCATAGTATAGAACTGGGAATAGAGCGGCTCCACCTTCTGTAGCCGTAGCTATTATTTTCGGAGTATTGATCTCTAGATAATCTTTTTCTATAAGGAACTCGCGTGCAGCTTTTAAGACTTCATGCCTTATCTTAAAAATTGCTTGCGCCTTCCTCCTCCTTAAGTCTATGGCCCTGATGTCTAGGCGATTGTCTAAGCTTGGCAGCTTACCCCCGAAGAGGCTAAAGGGAGGAGGATGTTCAGCTATTCCTAAAACCTTTATGGCTCTTGGAATGACTTCAGAACCATGAGGGGCTTTCTCCATGCTTTTAACAACCCCTTTAACTCCTATAGATGAATGCTCACGTAAGTTCTTTATTTTTTCTAGAATCTCTTTTTGAACGCCATCTTTCCGTAAAGTTATTTTGACAATTCCATTTTTATCTTGAAGCATTAGGAATAGTATACC